>JBDGQL010000162.1:0-13081 GCA_042219105.1 Karumarchaeum halophilus (SeqCode)
ATCACGTCGGGGTGTATTGTCGGCGTCGCCGGAGCCACGATGGGACCTTCCGAGACAGGACCGGGACCGACGGGAGGACGCATGAATCAAAACGAATAGAGTTAAATGAATAGGTGCGTATTTCGTACCAACTCGTGACATGCAGGTGAACGCGGAGACGGGGACCGTTTGCGTGTGCGACCGTGGGGAGGTCGTCTGCCGGTTCGACATCGAGAACTGGTCGGACACGTCTGAAGCCCCCGACATCGATCCGCCGGTCGATGCGACGGTCACCGGCCGGGTCACCGGACTCCGGTTTCCCCCGGGAAGCGCCGTCCCCGGATGCGGTGACCGTCGTAGCGTTGAAACCCCGAAGAAAGCGTCCGGCCTCCGGGGACCGATCCGGGTCGAAACCACCGTTACTGCAGTCGTCGCCTTCGAGGGACCAGCCACGGTACGGGAGAGATCGGGCGGGATCGGCGTGTCGTTCGCGGACGCCCGGCCAGTGACGGTTGGCCTGCGTCGCTCCTGCTCCCGGAGAGACCGGACGATCACCGTTCCGGGGACAGCGGAGGGGGTGGCGACGGCGCTGACCCACGCGAGTGTGGCACACGCGACGTCGACTCCGGCGCGGTCCGATCCGGCGACCCGGCGAAACCCGCCGCGGATCGAACGCGACGACGCGGTCGACGTTCCCGACGCGATCCGGACGGAGCAGGTCGATACCGGGATCGAACTGCGGGTTCCGCCGGACCGGGCGTCGCTCTACGTCCTCGCGCCGCTCGCGTACTACCTCGGGGCTCGCGTGTCGGTCGAGTCACGCACGGTCCCTCTCCTCCGCGCTCCCGACACCGGCGTGTCCTGCGAACTCTCTTCGCTCCCCGAACTCCAGGCCGACGCGGCGTCGCTTCTGTACCGGACGGTCACGCTCGACTGCCTCCTTCGTGAGGCCCGCGAGAATGCCGGAGGCGACGCGGAGCGACTCCTGGCTCGGGCCGGGATCGCGCCCGGGGTGACCGGCGGCGCGGACATTGACGACCGCCTCGCCGCGTATCTCGACGCACCGTTTTCGACCGTCAAATCGGAACTGCCGGAGTGGCACCTCTCGGTGTACGTGACGCCGACCCCAACGCACGTCACGGTCCTGCCGTACATTCTCGATCGGCTTGCTTTCGTCTACCTGCCCGACGCGAACCCACTTCCGAAGGCGGAGCGACTCCAGCGCTCCCTGGCGGACTTCCATCGTGCGTCGGACAGCGCTCCGAGCGTCGAACCGATACTGCCGGACCTGAACCGGGGGCGACTCCACGGCTGGCTGGCCGACGGGGTCGCGATCGACGCGTTCAGACTGCTCCCGGAAACGGACGCGAACCGGCGCTCGTTACCACCCGTCGATGCTGACGCGATCGACGTCACGCTCGTCATAAACGACGGGGAGATGCGCCCGGAGATGGAGGCGATCCGTCGACTCTGCTCAGATCGTTCGGATGCGGTCGGGGTCGACCTGCGCGTCGAACGCCGGCTGGATTGCGATGGGCTCGCAGCCACACTCCGCCGGCCGACGGATCTTTTCTATTACATCGGGCACTGTGACCGGTCCGGACTACGGTGTGCGGATGGCCACCTCGACGTGGCCGACATTGACCACAGCGGCGCCAGAACGTTCTTTCTCAACGCGTGTGGCTCCTACGAGCAGGGCGTGTCGATGATCGAGGCCGGGAGCGTCGTCGGTGCGGTCACGTTGCGTCCGGTGCTGGACGGCCAGGCAAAACGGGTCGGAACCACCTTCGCGCGGCTCGTAATCCGGGGATTCGCGGTCGAGCGTGCCCTCCGGATCGCGAGCAGGCGAGCGATCATGAACAAGGACTACGCCGTCGTCGGTGACGGCGCGTACGGCCTCGCCGGGTCGGACGGCGCCGACCGCGTGGTCCTGCGGGTCTCGCCGGTCGACGACCGGTTCCACGTGGCGGTCGAACATGGTCCGGCGCAGACGACCGCAACGTACCGTCGGTCCCTGCTTGCGGAGGAAACCTGTCTGTCGGGGAGCGAACGGAGCGCCTCGATGTCACGCTCGGAACTGTGCACGCTTCTTGATGACCTCGGCGCGCCGGCCCTGTACGAGGACAGCTACTACTGGGCGCCGGATCTCCGCCGGGCTCTTCTGAAGGACGACCTCGATCGGTAGCAGTCACCGGATCATCCGGATACATTTTCCCCTAATATCGTTCGACCAAGAGAAAAGAATAAATAGATGAACGTAGTAGAAGTAGCAATAATGCCGACGGTGGTAAACAAAGTACTCGACGACGTGCTCGTAGAGTTCATCCAAGGAAGTACGGATCCGCTAACCGTGATCGGACCATCGGAGACGGTCATCGAGCATCTCGTCGAGGTCGGGACGAGCGTCGATGACGCCCCGACCGTCCGCCTTCTCGCCGCGAAGTCGACCCTGAAGGACGCCATCGGCGACTTCATCGTCGCTGGTCGTGCCGCCGACCTGGTCGCAGACGGCGTGCTCTCCGTGCGGACGACCGATTCGCCCCCCGGCAACGACCTCATCGTCTCTGAGGAGGACGTGTCGGCGCTGATCGTCGCCGGGGATTCGGCTGGTGCAGTCTCGACAGACGATGAAGCGTTCGTCGAGCACACCCGTGGGTTCTACGATGACGTGTGGGCGGATGCTGATGAGTTCTCCCTCCGGACGCCGCCGCTCTCGCAGGTTCGGAACACGCTGGGTGACGACCTCAGTTCGGACGTCGAAGCCGACTTCGACGCGGTGCTGTCATCGCTCGAAACGGCACGCGGGAATGGGGACGGGCTTGACAAAGTGACTATCAGTCTGCTCGTGGCCGCGAAAAACAAGGAACTCCTCTATGATATCTCGAAGTGGGGCGAGGACATCGGTATCGCCTCGAAGGCGACGTTCTCGCGGACGAAGACGAACCTCGAGGAACTCGGACTGCTGGACACCGAGAAGGTTCCCATCGACGTCGGGCGGCCGCGTCTCCGCCTGAAGTTCGGCGACGACAGGCTCGAGGATGCGAACGCGGAGGAACTCGCGAGCGTCGCACAGAGTTTGATCGCGTAGCGCCCGGCGCGATATACGGGCCGACAGAAGCCCTGATAGATATTCGCCGGTACGGCAGAGGCGAATTCTATCAATAGTTCTGTCGACCCGTATACGTCGGACTCAATACCGGGACGTTTTTTTCATCCGGGCCGGTTGCGTCCCTATGAACGCATCCGTCGGGATCGTCGGTACGGGACGCGCGGCGGCCGCAGTGGAGACGGCACTCGGGGACGTCGGGATCGGTGCCGATCGGATCGACGCCACCGAGGCCCGCTCAGTCGCGTACCCCATCGTGATCGGAACCACCGGCGACAGGGTGTTCGAGCGTGCCCAGGAGGCGGCGACCGACTGGCTCGCGCTCGAACTCGGTGGGATCGGTGGCCATGCGCTCTCGGACGTGGACGCCGCGATCTCGATTCTGGGTGAGTCCGGCTGTTTTCGCTGCCTGCGACGCCGGGTCGAGGCACACGACGGTGGGGGAAACGGGAGCAACCCGGAGGGCACCGCCGACGTGGCGGCCCGCACCGAGCGACTCGCCGGCGCGCTCGCCGGCCACCGCCTGCTTGAGTGGATCGACGGCGAAACGACCTCGGGGGGCGTGCTCGAACTCCCCTACGCCCGGCGCCGGCTGTATCCGGTGCCTGACTGTGACTGTAACCCGAGAGTCGACCGGGACGTTCGGCGCGAACACGCCTCGGTCGAGATGAAAGGGACGATCAGGCGCGCGGAGGAGGTCGTCGACTCGCGTCTCGGGATCGTCTCGCAGGTCGGCGAGGCGAACTCGTTTCCGGCGCCGTACTATCTCGCGGTTCTGGCAGACACCGGAGGGTTCAGCGACGCCGAGGCCGGCCCGCACGCCGCCGGCGTCTCGGGCGACTGGAACGCCGCCTACGTGAAGGCGGTCGGCGAGGCCCTGGAGCGATACGCCGCCGGCGTGTACCGGGACGAGCAGTTCGAGGTGGCCCCCGCCTCGGCGCTGGAGGATACGGTCGATCCCGGGGCGTTCGTGCTACCCGAGGAGAGGTACGACGACCCCGATCCCGAACGGGCGATCCGGTGGGTTCGCGGGGAGAACCTCCAGCCTAACGAGGCCGTCCGCCTGCCCGCGGAGTTCGTACAGTTCCCGCCGCCCGAGCGCCGCCACAAGCCCTCGATCACGACCGGGCTGGGACTCGGCACCTCGGGTGTCGACGCGCTCCTGTCCGGGCTGTACGAGACGGTCGAGCGCGACGCGACGATGCTTTCGTGGTACTCCACGTTCGAACCAGTCGGTCTGACCGTGGACTCGCCCGGATTTGAGGCACTCAAGCGGCGGGCACGAGCGGAGGATCTGTCGGTGACGCCACTGCTGGTCACTGCCGACGTCGACGTCCCCGTGGTTACCGTTGCCGTCCACCGGGAGTCGGAGTGGCCGCAGTTCGCGGTCGGGTCCGCCGCGGACCTGGACCCCGCCGGCGCCGCGGAAGGGGCGTTCTGTGAGGCACTCCAGAACTGGATGGAGCTTCGGGAGATGGGCCCGGAGGGGGCGAGCCAGGAGCCCACCGCCATCGCCCGGTACGCAGACTTTCCGCGGGAGGTCCGGGAGTACATCTCCGTCGACGCGGAACTGCCCGCCGACAGCGTCGGTCCCGGAACGATCCCAGAGGGCGAGGTCGAACTGGAGACGCTCGTCGATTGTGTCACCGACGCTGGGCTGTCGGCCTACGCCGCCAGGCTGACCACCGGCGACGTAGCGCAGGTGGGATTCGAGGTGGTGCGGGTGCTCGTGCCGGAGGCCCAGCCGCTGTTCACGGGTGACCGGTACTTCGGGGAGCGCGCCCGCACCGTTCCACGGGAAATGGGCTACCGGCCGCGGCTGGATCGCCAGCCCCACCCGTATCCCTGATCGGGGATCGACTGTGACGGCTATACACCCGGACACGAACTAGTCAACGTGATTGGCCCCTAATTGGCCGGGAAATAATAGTGTCGACTGGAGATAGCCGACCCGTGTGTTAATTCATTCGTGTCCGGGTGTATATCCGGGCGTCCCGTCCCGTCGAACCGTCGACACCCGCGCATTCTCCTTCAATTTGAGCCCGCCCGTGCCGACCTGAAGGGGTATGTGATCGAACGACGCCACCCGGACTGTCGGGTGGAAGGCCCCGCGCCGGAGCACCGCCTCGCGCGTCTCCACAACTACTGATTCCGTGCCCCGGAGCGACTCGTTGTACTCGATCAAGTACCCCCCGCCCTCTAAGTGCCACCACTGGTAGTCGTCGTCCGCGTTCCGCCACGTCCGCTCGTGTGGTGATCGCTCCGCCGCCTCCAGTTCACCGCCGCCGAAGTCAACGCGACCAGCCTCCTCTATTTCGTACACCTCGGCCACGGTGAGGTCGATTCCGCTATCGCCGCGCTGGGTCGGTTCGTGAACGATCCCATCGATCCGCTCCGCGAGGTCGTCTCCTGATAAGGACGGATGTAACTGTTTTCGTCGCGCGCTCGCCGAGCCGGCGGATATCGGCCGAATCCGCCGGCCTCACGCGAGCGCATCGGTAAAGACTTACATCCGTCCTTATGACATCGGATGAGGGTACGCGAGCAGGCACAAAAATGAGTGGGGCTGTCCGGAATCCTCCACCGTGGCGAACGCGGATGAAGTCGGAACCACATGCAGGGGTCCCACACCGTTTTTCACCGCCCCCGTCGGAGTGATCCCATGCCCGATCCGTTCGTTGCGATCGGCGGCGACGCCGCCGGACTGAGCGCCGCGAGCAAACTGAAACGCGAGGATCCGGACCGCGAGGTGATCGTCTTCGAGAAGGGGTCGTGGGTGTCGTACGCCCACTGTGGGACGCCCTACTACGTCAAAGGTGAGGTGGAGAACCTGGAGGACCTGCTCTCGTTGTCGCCCACGGACATCCGGGACCGGGGCATCGACCTCCGCCGGCACCACGAGGTGGTCGCGGTCGACACCGACGCGGAGACCGTGACCGTCGAGGGTCCGGAGGGGACGCTCACACAGCCCTACGGCGACCTGCTGGTCGCGACCGGCGCCCACGCCGCGACCGGCCCCTTCGACGTGGCATCGCTTCCGGGCGCGTTCACCCTCCACGGTCTCGATTCGGCGGCGGCCATCCGGGCGTACCTGACTCCGCCGGCGGCGTTCGATCCGGCGGACGTGAGCGCGTACGCGGACCACGACTCCCTCGAACGTTACGGGGGACTCGCGCCACCCGAGAGGGCCGCCATCGTCGGCGGCGGGTACGTCGGCGTCGAGATGGCCGAGGCGCTGGTCGCCCGGGGACTGGACGTGACGCTGTTCCAGCGCTCGGGGTACCTCCTCCCGCCCTTTGGCGAGGCAGTCGGCGAGCAGGTCGCGGAGCACCTCCGCGAGCGGGGCGTGAGGGTCCGGACCGACACCGCCGTCTCGGCGATCGAGGGGGCCGATCGGGTCGAAACCGTCGTCCACGGGGACGGGCGCCTGGATGCCGGCCTCGCGATGGTTGGGGTCGGGATCCGGCCGAACGTCGACGTTCTCGAGGGGGCGCTCGAACTCGGCGCGTCGGGCGCGGTCGCGACCGACGAGTACGGGCGCACCTCGGTCACGGGCGTCTACGCCGCCGGCGACTGTGCGGAAGCGCCCCACGCAGTCACGGGCGACCCGGAGTGGGTACCACTGGGATTGACCGCCAACCGCGCCGGGCGGGCGATCGGCGAGACGATCGCGGGCGATCCGACGCCCGTCGGAGAGATAGCTGGCACCGCGGTGGTGAAGGCGTTCGATCTCGGCTGTGGGCGGACCGGAATCGTCGATCCCGACGCCGCCCGGGAGGCAGGGTTCGACCCAGTCTCCGAGACGATCACCGCGGGTTCGCGATCAGGGTACTACCCCGGTGCCGCCGAGACGACCGTGACCCTCATCGCGGACCGGACGACCGGACGACTGCTCGGCGGGGCGACGGTGGGAACGGACCGTGCCGCAAAGCGGGTCGACACCGTCGCGACCGCGGTCGACGCGTGCATGACCGTCTCCGAGGTCGAACGCCTCGATCTGGGGTACGCGCCGCCGTTCAGCCCGGTGTGGGACCCGGTGCTCGTCGCGGCGAAGGTACTGGCAGGGCGTCTCCCGGAGTGACGTGCAGCCGACACTGCCATAACGATTACTCTCATCTCTTATCGCCGATCGCCGCCAACGGGGGTAGCCCGCGGGAGCCGGATCACCACGGTGCTTCCGCGTGACTCGTCTCGGCTGAAGCCGATCTCGCCGCCGGACTCCGTGACGATCCAGTTGGCGAGCCACAGACCGAGGCCACTCGCGTGCTCGAACGCCGTTTCGTGGCCTCGCTCCAGCACCCGGATCTCCTTCTCGGGGAGGCCGGGACCGTCGTCGAGGATCCGAAGTTCGACGTGGCTGTCATCGACGTGAGCTTCGATGCGTATCCAGGGGGACTCGCTGTCGTTGTGCTCGACGGCGTTTTCGACGAGGTGACCGACTGCCGTCTCGACCTTCGGGCTCGCGACGGCCCACGCCTCCTCGGGTATCCGATGTCTCTAGCTCGACGCTACCGTACCGGGCCATGCTCCGCCGTTCCTCTTGCAGCAGCGATGCGACGTCGATCGGCTCCGTCGGGAGTTCTTCACCTCCCAGCAGTGACTCGATCTCGCGTGCGGATTCGCTAAGGCGGTTGAGTCTCATCGCCTTACTCTTGATCGCCGCCGCCGGCTCCTCAGCGTCCGTCTCGTCGAGAATCCGGTTGGCGTTGCCGTGAATCACGTTCACGTCGTTTCTGATGTCGTGTCTGAGAACGCGATTGAGGACGGTTAGCCGCCGGCTCAGTCGCTCGGCTTTCTCGCGTTCTTTCGCCATCCGGCGCTCGGTTTCCTTCCGTTCGGCGTCGTACATGCCGATGAGGAGGCCACCGACCCCTCCGAAGGTGGCGGCAGCGCCGATGACGGTTTCGACATCCTGGAGTTCGACGCCGTGTGCCGCCTGGTGCTGGACGATGACCAGGCTGCTGCCGGTGAGGATCCCCCCGCCAACCAGACACCACGTCCCGACCCGGAGTTTGAGTCCGTCGTACCCCCGCCAGCGGAGCCACGCTCCCCCGACTATCAGCAGCGTCGACAGCACCATCGGTATTATCGCCCCGAACAGAAGCGCGACCGGGTCACCCGTCTCCCCGGTCGACTGCCCCCAGTGGAAGAGAAACGACGAAAGGCCAGCAACGGTAACGAGGGCAACGCCCAGGTCGTCGTGATGGGTCTCGGGTAAGACTCGACCCGTGACTTCTTCGAACCGCGGCACCGTTACCATCGACAGGTCGGAGCCAGCAGACCTTGGGTAATTAAAGTGGCGATGACTGTTACCGATAGAAACGGCTCATCCTCGACGATGCCGGCGCCGTCACAAGCTACTTTCCGGAACGGTTTCGTAGTGATGCCAAGATGTGCCGGATAGCTCTCCTGGTCGTCGTGCTCCTGACGTTGTCCGGGTGTTCGGCGCTCTCCCCCACGGGCGCTCCGCTGTTGACCGTCGACAACCAGGACGACGTCGAGTACAGCCTCACGGTGTACGTTCTCCCGGATCTCGAAAATGCGGACGAACTCACCTTCCGGGCGACTGACACCGACGGGGACAACCGATCGGTGACCACGGCGGAACTGCGCGGGAACGCCTCATTCCGGAACGTAACACTCGATGGCGACCCCGCGGCAGTCAGTCGCGAGACGTTGAGCGCGGGAACGACAACGTCGGCCGCGATCAACATCTGGGATCCCGGATCGGCAACGGTGTACGTGATCGAGACGACCGGCGGGACTGCGTCGCTGGCCGGCGTACAGGTGATCACGTGTGGGAGCCGCGACCAGAGACACAGAATCACCATCACCGACGGCGCGGTTAGCAATCGATCCATAACGTGTCCGTGATAGGGTTCGTTGCAACCGTTGTCGGGTCCGAACGACCAACCGATTTTTCATACAGCCAGTCGTTGCCCCGGGCATGCGAACCAATACGGCGCTGAAGTGGGCGGGCGTCTATCTCGGCCTGTGGATCGTCGCGACCGGGCTCGCTGCCAGCCTCGTCGCGGTCGGCGTCGCGCTCGATGGGCTATCCGCGATCGGATTCGGGAGCGCGACGCCGGCGGTTCTGGAAACCGACACCGAGTTCCCGAGGGTCGGGATCGGTCTCGTCGCCCTCGGTGGTCTCGTGTGGCAGTTCGGCACGGCGGCGGCGGGATTCAAGACGGCGGTTTCGGCCGTCGAGAACGAAACTGCCCGGTATTTCGACGCCGAGGCGATGAAAAGCGACATTCTCACCGTCCTCGACGACCGGCTGGCGGACATGCAACAGGACGTCTCACAGACACGCCAGCTAGTAAACCGCATGAGCCGGGAGAGCCACGCCGATCAACTCGACTTCGAACTCGAAGACGACCTGTGAACGAACGCGCAAGCCAACATCGGCGTCCCACACACAGTCGTGTGGTCGCACCCGGACACAGTTGCAACCGACCCCGTTATACGGGTCGACAGAACTGTTGATAGAATTAGCCTCCACCGTACCCGGCGAATATCTATCAGGACTTCTGTCGACCCGTATAGGCTTCGATTATCTCGTCGTCCTCGGTCTCGGGAATCGTTAGCTCTCCTTCGAGACTCGTTATCGCCTTCCCGCCGACGCGGACGCCGTCCCCGACGCGCACGCGCACGTGCCCCGGCCGGTCGACGTAGTGGCCCTGCTCGAACAGCAGTTCGTCGGGCATCTCCTCGAAGGCCTCCGCGAACCGGAGGTACGCCCCGGCAGCGGCGCTCGCCGTGCCGGTCACGGGATCTTCCGGGATGCCCTCGTCGGGGGCGAACATCCGCCCGTGGAGGGTCGACTCCCGGCCGAGCGTGTCGAGCGTGAACGCGTACACGCCCGTCGCGTCGAACGCGTCGGTCAGGGACGCGATTGCGTCCCGGTCCGTGTCGATCGCGCCGAGTGTCGCGAGGTAATCGACAGGGACGATCAGGTACGCAAGCCCAGCGGAGGCGACGGCGATCGGCAACTCGCCGGTCACGATCGATCCGGGGTCGATCCCGAGCGCCGACGCGACGCGTGACCGTTCCGTCTCCACCTCCCGGACCGTCGGCTCGTCCATGCCCATCCAGACGGCGCCGCCCTCCTCGATCGACACGTCGAGAACGCCCGTGTTGGTCTCGACGTCGTGGGAGCCGGCTTCGATGGCGCCGGTCGAGAACAGGTGTGCGTGGGCCGCGACGGTGGCGTGACCACACAGGTCGATCTCTCCGGCCGGGGTGAAGTACCTGAGTCGGCGGTCGGCGACGCTGCTTTCGGTTACGAACGCCGTCTCCGAAGCGCCGAGTTCGCCGGCGACCGCCGCCATCTGCTCCGCGTCGAGTCCCTCCGCGTCGGGGAGCAGGCCAGCGGGGTTCCCCCCCAGCGGTTCCGTGGTGAAGGCGTCTACGATCAGGGTCCGTCGTCGTTCCATGGGAGGACAACGCCCGACAGATAAAAGAGGGTGGCGACACCGGCCGACGGTCCGACGGTCCGGCGGCCGTCCACCGGTGGATATCCGGCAGGCGCCTCCCGGCGAGTCCACCGGCTATCGCAACGCTGAAACGCCGACGGATCACAGGAACGGCCATGAGTACGATCCGGCGGATGGACCCCGAGCGAACCTGGGCCGCCGCCGTCCTCACAACGCTTGTGGGCCTGGTCGGGGGAGCGCTCGCGTTCCCGAAGGTCGTCTGGGATCGGTTTCTCTGGCAGTACCTCTGGGGACCGGTGTTCGCTGACGCGAACAACGCCGAGTGTGTCGTTTTAGAGGACGGCTCTCGGGAACTGTACTACTCCGGCGACACCTGTAACGACCTCGCCTCCCAGGGGCTTATCGTCTCGGAGCCGGGGTACACTCTCGTCTCGGAAGTCGTCTACGCAGTCACGCTCGTCGTCGCGGCGATCGGCGTGCTGTTCATGCTCCGGCGGTTCGACATCGGCGACAGCCCCGAGTTTCTCTTCGGACTGCTGCCGTTCATGTTCTTCGGCGGCGCGCTCCGTGTCGTCGAGGACGCGGTGGACTCCGCCGCCGGCGCCGAGGCGACCATCCCGATAGAGTACCCATGGAACACGTTCCTGATCAGCCCGGTCATCTACTTCACCGTCTTCTTCGTGACCCTGGCCGCGCTGTTCGCGAGCCTCTATCTCTCCAGCGTGGGCCGGATCGAGAGTTACGAACGCGGCCTGATCGCGGCCGGGAGCGGCGTCCTCGCGCTCACGCTCGGCCTGCTTGGCTGGTTCGCCGTCACGACCGACTACGTTGGCTTCTACCCGCAGGTCGCCCTCATCGTCCTCGTCGGAGCCGCGGTCATTACGTTTGGCACCTACCGGTGGATCGAAACGAACCACCCGGAGATACACAAGGGAACCGGGGCAATCGGACTCGCGGTGCTGTTCGCCCACTCCGTCGACGCCGTCGCGAACGTCGTCGGGATCGACTGGGGCGGGGAACTCGGCCTTCCCTACGGTGATCTCGTCCCGAAACACCCGGTCAACGACGCGATGATCGGTCTCGGCGGAGGAATCTCGAGCGCCGTGGCGAACCTGACCGGTGGAGCGATCGTCCCGGCGAACGTCATCGGCCAGGCGTGGCCGTTCCTCCTCCTGAAGATCGGCGCCGCCGTCGCCGTCATCTGGCTGTTCGACGAGGCGATATTCGATGAGTCGCCCCGCTACGCGATCATCCTCCTGATTGCCATCGTCGCGGTCGGCCTCGGTCCCGGGACGCGGGACATGCTGCGTGCGACGTTCGGGATCTGATAAGGACGGATTATCAGGCAGGAGGCGCGTCCGCGACCTCGACGTTCAACTCCACCTCCGCGGTGGCCGATTCGATCACTACCTCGAGTTCATCGACGTCCTCGGGGACTGCGAACGTCAACTCCCCGGTCCGATTGGTTTCGCCGACGACGTCCTCCCCGACTGTCACTGTCGCGTTGGCGACCGCGGACCCGTTCGCGTACACCCGGATCGTCGCGTTCTCCCCAGGCTCGACCGCTCCGGCGAAGCTCGCGTTGAGTTTCGTCTCGACCTCGTTGGTTTCGTTACCCTCGCGCTCGTTGTCCGGTTCGTCTTCCTGTCCGTCCTCGACGTCCTCCTCGCGCTCCTCATCCACGTCCTCGATCGGAACGTCGGTACCGGATTCGGAGATCACGGGCGTGAGGATGTACTTTCCGCTGTTGCCAGCCTTGTGGACCGTGATATCGAACACGAAGTCCACGGAGTCGTTGGCCGCGACGGTGAAACTCTGGGTGATCTGTAGCTTCTCGCTCGGGAGCTTCACGTTCACCGACTCGCCGTTCTCGAGGGTCGCGTTGATCCCCCCGACGTGGACGAACACTTTGTTGTAGGAGCCCTCGGACACGTTGAACGCCCCAAGGAGGCTCGCGTTCGCCCCCTGGAGTTGAGTCAGATCGAAGGTGCGGTCGTCGACCTCGTACTCGATCCACCCGCCGGATCCGTCTCCTTCTTTCGCCTCGTTTTCGGCGTCCTCCGGAGTCTCAGTCTCAGTTTCGGTCTCGGTTTCGTTGGTCTCGGTCTCGGTTTCGTTGTCCTCCGGAGTCTCGGTCTCACCGTCGTCGGCATCGCCGTCAGCCTGGAAGCCGACTTCGGTGATCGTAACGTTCAGGTGTTCGAACTCACTGATCGCGTTCACTTCGTCGCTGATATAGAAGCGAACGGTGCCCGAGTCGGACGTCGTACCGTCAGTGTCGTCGTTGCTGGCATCATCAGTGTTACTGGTGGTGTCAGTATCACTGTTGTCGCCGGCATCTTCGGTGTCGTCGGTGGTCTGTTCGGTCGGGTCCTCCGTCTCGGGCGAGTCGTCTACAGGGCTCGCCCCCGGGGTTCCGCCCGGCGCGAAGCCGGTACACCCCGCGAGCGCAACCAGTGCTACGACCGCCACCACGCCTGCCGTGTTGAATTTCATTGCAATTGGACGATGGGGCGGTGTGATCGTATAACCGGCAGATCGTGATCCCGGATTAACC
>JBDGQL010000210.1:0-13040 GCA_042219105.1 Karumarchaeum halophilus (SeqCode)
GGAAGCCCTGCACTCCTTGAGGGTGGGGCCTCCGCCTCGTAGTGGGTGAACGCCTCGCGGTCCCAGTTCCCGCCCCTGACGTGGCGGTCCGCGGTCCGGAGGTTGCGCCGCAACGCAAACAGCAACCCGACCGCGTGTTCGGCGACCGACCGCGCGTTCGCGCCGGGGGTGTTGCAGACGACGACCCCTCGCTCGGAGGCCGCCGCGATGTCGACGTTGTCCAGACCGGCGCCGTGTTTGGAGATCACCTGCAACCGGTCCCCGCTGTCGATGACCGCCTCATCGAGCGGTGCCACCCGGACGATGACGGCGTCGTAGCGGTCGATGTTCTCAAGCGCGTCGTCGACCCTATCGTACTCGTCCATCCCGGTACACTCCGCGAAATCCGATACCGACTCCGGCCCGTCCGGGGCAATCTGCTCGGGCACCAGTACGTTCCAGGTTTCAGTCATACGGGTATCTCTTGACATGGCGAGAACAAAAGTGTGTACTCCGCCGGCTGCACACCGCCGGTCGCATTGGGGCCTTCGGGATAGGGACGTTCATAGGTCATTTGCTCGTATACTGTCGGACAGAGACATTGATAATCGAACCCCCAGGATGGGGGGCCTTCGAATTATCAATACTTCTGTCCGACAGTATATGGCGCCATCGGAATATCCATGCAAAGCTGACTTGTGGCCTGGTATCGATCTACACTCATGCACGCTGCGCTAGTCATTCTTGACGGCTGGGCGCTGAACTCCGACAGTGAGGCTCGAGACGCGGTTGCAGCGGCGGGGACGCCGAACTTCGACCGCTTTCTGAAATCCGGAGCCAGCGGAACGTTGGTCACATCGGGTCGGCGGGTCGGATTACCCGACGGCCAGATGGGAAACTCGGAGGTGGGGCACCTCAACATCGGCGCCGGGCGCGTGATCAAACAGGAGTCGGCTCGCGTCTCTGACGCAATCGACCGCTGGCGTGGGAACGATGTGCCCGACGACACCGCCGGCGACGGCCCCATCGACGAGAACGAGGCCATTCTCTCGGCGTTCGAGGACGCAGCGTCCAACGACGGGCGCGTCCACCTGATGGGGCTGGTTTCGGACGGTGGCGTTCACTCCTACCAGTGGCATCTGCACGCACTGATCGACCTGGCGGCAGACGCGGGCGTGGAAGCGGTCACCCACGCGTTTACCGATGGACGGGACACTTCGCCGACCGGGGGCGAGCGCTATCTCGCGGACTTGGAGGCGCACGCCGCCGAGCGGGAGACAGGTCAGGTCGCCACCGTGTCTGGGCGATACTACGCGATGGACAGGGACCAGAACTGGGAGCGCACGCGGCGGGCCTACGACGCTATCGTCGACCGGTCCGCGGAGTACTCGGCCGGATCGGCAGTCGAGGCGGTCACCGAGTCGTACGACCGGGGGACAACCGACGAGTTCGTCGATCCGACGGTGATCGAGGGTGGGCCAGCCCTGGTCGACGGTGATGCGGTCGTATTTTTCAACTTCCGGTCGGACCGGGCACGCCAGTTGACGCGGATGCTCGCGGACATCCGCCCGGAAGACTGGGGCGCGGACACCTCCCCGCCCGACTGTCGGGTGGTAACGATGACACAGTACGACGAGACGTTCGACCTGCCGGTGGCGTTCGCGCCGATACGACCGGAAAACACGCTCGGTGAAGTGCTCTCGGAGACGGATCACACGCAACTGCGCCTGGCAGAGACCGAAAAGTACGCCCACGTGACGTACTTTCTGAACGGGGGCCGCGAGGTGGAGTTCGAGGGGGAGATTCGTAAAATCGTGGGGAGTCCTGACGTGCCGACCTACGACTTACAACCGGAGATGAGCGCGCCGGACGTCACCGGCACGGCACTCGAGGTTATCGAGAGCGCCGACCCGGACCTGATGGTACTGAACTACGCGAACCCGGACATGGTAGGCCACACGGGTGACTTTGATGCGGCCATCGCGGCCGTCGAAGCGGTCGACACCCAGTTGGGGCGGGTCGTCGAGAGTGTCCACGAGGCCGGTGGTGACGTGCTGGTGACGGCCGACCACGGCAACGCCGACGACATGGGGAGCGTCGCGGAACCACACACTGCTCACACGACCAATCCGGTACCGGTCATATATCTGGCGGCCGACGGCACGGATGGGGGACGACGTGTGCGCGAGGGCGGCGCACTCGAAGACGTCGCGCCGACGCTGCTGGAACTGATTGGCATCGCGAAGCCACCGGTGATGACCGGCGAGTCGTTACTCGAGTGATATACACCCGGACACGGATAGAGTAACACGCGAGTCGGTTATTTCCGGTCGACACCATTTTCCCGGCCAATTAGGGAACAGTCATGTTGACTGGTTCGTGTCCGGGTGTATACCCCGGGTTCGTGATGGTTACACAAATCACGTCCGGGTGTACAGTCAACGCGATTGTCCCGCCGGTATCACTCCCCGGTTCGGATCTGTGAAACGGTAAAGGCCGTGACGTCCGTTGTCGAGAGCATCCCGACGACGCCCCCGTCGGCGTCCGCCACCGGGAGGTGCTGGATATCGTTGGTGATCATGTTAGCCGCTGCGACCTGGATGGAGTCCGTCAACCCGGCGGTGATGACCTGGTCCGTCATGTACTGCCGGACGGTCTCTCCGTTCTGGGTGCCACCATCGACCGCCTCGAGCAGGTCGGTGCTCGTCACGATCCCCGCAAGCTGGTCGCCGTCGACGACGACCAACGACCCGATTCCCTCCTCCAGCAGTATCTCCACCGCGTCCGTGACGGTCGTATCGGGTGTGACAGTCACGATGTCCGGTGTCATGAGTTGTGTAACAGGAACACCTTCCGTTGCCATACCACCACACTCACACGCCACCCTAATAACAATTTATGACGTAATAATAACGGTCGAGCCTCCGAACGCGGGTGACTCGGAGGTGCTGCTGGCCGATGGTGGCGAAGCTGCTTGTATACGGGTCGACAGAAGTCCTGATAGATATTCGCCGGGTATACTGTCGGACAGAGACATTGATAATCGAACCCCCGGGACGGGGGGCCTTCGAATTATCAATACTTCTGTCCGACAGTATACGGTGGAGGCTAATTCTATCAACAGTTCTGTCGACCCGTATATCGCAACCAGATTTATAGTTGGCCTCATCAAAATAAAAAGCGTGAACGTCTAACATGAAGCAAAAAGACACTGCCACCGCCAAGGATCTCCTCGTCATCGGGGCGGGGCCAGGAGGGTACACCGCGGCGATACGGGGCGCACAGAAGGGACTCGACGTTGGAATAGTCGAAAGCGAAACGGTCGGGGGGGTCTGTCTGAACCACGGTTGCATTCCGGCAAAGGCACTGATTCACGCAGCCGGGTTTCAAAAGGACATCCAACACTGGAACGATATCGGGATACACACGGGCGAACTGGACGTCGATTTTCAGGAGATACAGGCGTGGAAAAACGAGGTCGTAGAGACACTCGACGACGCGATACTGCAAAAACTGGACCACCACGGGGTGGAGTACATTACTGGCACCGCCAGCTTCGTGAATTCTACGACTATCAACGTGGACACGGAGGGAGGCAGCGAGACGCTGGCGTTCGAAAACGCGATCATTGCGACCGGATCGCAACCGCTCGAACTACCGGGCCTGGAGTTCCACAAGGATGGGGTCATCTCCTCCCGAGAGATCTTAGAGATCGATGAGGTTCCGGACGAAATAATCGTCGTCGGCGGTGGCTACATCGGGATGGAAGCGGTCACGAAGTTTTCGAAGTTCGGCTCGGACATCAAGGTCGTGGAAGCGCGTGACCGGGTCCTGTGCATGTTCGAAGAAGAGATCGTCGACTCCATTCAGGAGACCAGCAGCGAGATGTACAACAACGAGATATACACGTCTGCCTGGGCAAAAGGCGTGGAGTACGAGAACGGAAACCCGGTCCTCCTCGTCGACCAGGATGGAGAACGGCTCAGACTGTCGGGCGATTACATCATCGTGGCAGCGGGCAGAGAGACCCAGAGCATCCGTGAGAACCTGAATCTCGAGAACACGGACGTGACGCTGGACAACGACGGGTTCATTGCGACCGACGAGCGAATGCGAACGACCGACGATACCATCCTCTGTATCGGAGACGCCGGGGGAGAACCGTTCCTGGCGCACGTCGCATACAGAGAGGGGAAAGTCGCCGGTGGGGTCGCGGCAGGCGAGGACGTCTCCTTTGACGACCAGCATATCCCTGCGGTCATGTACACCGACCCGGAAGTCGCCGTCGTCGGTCTCACCGAGACGGAGGCGGAGAAGCGACATGACGATATCAACGTCGGCAGATTCCCGATGAGCGCGTCAGGGCGAGCCCTCACGACCGACAAGAGTTCGGGATACCTGAAAGTCGTCGCTGACGCCGACGAGAAGTTACTCGGGGTCCAGATCGTCGGAGCAAGGGCGTCGGACACTATCGCCGAGGCGACGCTGGCACTAGAAATGAACGCACATCTGGACGACATCACCGACACTATTCACGCCCACCCGACCTTTCCCGAGGCCCTGGCCGATGCTGCGGAGGCTGCGCGTGGTGAATCGATTCACAGGCGGTAGAGTGATAATGTCTGTTGTAGTCTCTTACCGGTGCTCGCCGCCACCGGGGGTGGCGATCACCGGTAAACAGCTACAACAGACATTATGAGAGACCAGCCAGCGCCGGCTTGGAGACATGTCTAACCGAAATATATTTATTCGTATCTGTAGAACTATTATAAGGATGTTATCATGAGTAAAAGTGACGTGGTAAGACTCGGCGTCAACGGGTTTGGTCGCATCGGCCGGTGTGCGTTCCGGTACGCACTGGCCAGCGACGATATCGAGATTGTCGGCATAAACGACGTGATGAACTTCGAGCAGATGGAGTATCTGGCAAAGTACGACACGAATCTGGGAAACCTCTCCGAAGAGGTTGAGCTCGGGGACGGCGTACTACACGTCGGTGATCGGGACATCTCGCTGTACAACATCCAGAGACCGGCGGAACTACCGTGGGATGAGCTGAACGTCGACGTGGCGATCGAGTCGACGGGAATTTTCCGGACCAAGGGCGACGCCGCCGCCCACCTGGACGCCGGCGCGGACAAGACGCTCATTTCGGCGCCACCGAAGGGTGAGGACCCCGTCCCGCAGTTCGTCTTCGGCGTCAACGAGGACGAGTACGACGGCGAGGACATCGTCTCCGGGGCCTCGTGTACCACCAACAGCGTCTCGCTCCCAATGTACGTTCTCATAGAGGAGTTCGGAGTCGACTCCGCCGAGATGACGACCATCCACTCGTACACGGGATCCCAGGCCATCGTCGACGGACCCAAGAGCAAGACCCGACGCGGCCGCGCCGCCGCCGAGAACATCGTCCCGACGACGACCGGCGCCTCGATCGCAACGACGGTAATCCTCCCCGAACTCGAAGGGGACTTCGAGGCCATGGCCGTCCGCGTGCCGACCTCGACAGGGTCGATCACCGAGATCGTCGCCGACCTCGAAGGGGATCCCGGTGTGGCGGAGATCAACGCGGCCATGGAACAGTACGCCGACGGGGAACTCGACGGGTCGATGGGTGCGACCAGCGACGAAATCGTCTCCAGTGACATCGCAGGCTGGGAGTACGGATCCTGTGTCGACCTGAAGCAGACCTCCACGGTCGAAGGCGGCGACCTCGCGAAGGTGTTTGCCTGGTACGACAACGAGATGGGCTACACGGCCCAAATGATGCGCCTCGCGGATTACATCGCATGATGGACCCGTTTCCGTGAGTATTTCACCGCCAGGGTCGAACAGTTATACATGACCTTCGGGGAGCAACACCGGCTCGGACTCGGTACCTGGAAGAACACGGATCCGGCGGAGTGTCGGGATGCGGTACGCGAGGCACTGCAGCTGGGGTATCGCCACATTGACACCGCACAACTGTATGAGAACGAGGCGTCCGTCGGCGAGGGAATCGCCGCCGCGGACGTCGATCGCGAGGACGTGTTCCTTGCGACGAAAGTGGGTACCGGCAACCTCGCGCACGACGACGTTCTCGCGAGCACCGAGGAAAGCCTCGCGAAGCTCGGCACCGACTACGTCGACCTGCTGTACGTCCACTGGCCCATCAGAACCTACGACGCCGAGGCAACCCTCACCGCGTTCCAGAAGCTGTACGAGGAGGGTCTGATCCGGCACGTCGGCGTCTCGAACTTCGAAGAGCGCCACCTGGCGGAGGCCGCGGAAGTCCTCGACGCTCCAATCTTCGCGAACCAGGTGGAGTGTAACCCCTACCTCCAGCAGGAGAAACTGCGCGCTCACGCCCGCGACCACGACTACTGGCTCGTGGCGTACTCGCCGCTGGCCCGTGGGGCCGTCTTCGACGATCCCGTTTTGACGGATGTCGCGGAGAAACACGATGCAACGGTACCACAGGTGGCGCTGGCGTGGCTGCTCTCCCTGGAGAACGTCGTCGCGATACCGAAGGCCCGCGGTGAGCACGTCGCGGAGAACTGGGCGGCCCGGAATATCGACCTCGACACGGATGACATGGGGCGGATCGCGAACCTCGACCGGGGCGAGCGCCAGGTCGACTTTGGGGCTGCCCCCTGGAACGCGGCGTGATAATGATTACTCTCGTCTCTTACCGCCGATCGCCGCCAACGGGTGTGGCGATCGGCGGTGAACAGTAAGAGTAATGATTATGAGGTGTTTCCTCGCTAATCTGGAGGGGCAAATCCGGTGTGGTCGGGGCAGGGCTTTCGACCGTGGAAACCACTAACTGTGGTGGGAGCCGTTTACTGAACATGACGCATGTAGCCGTGATCGGCGCGTACGGAAGCGCCGGCGTCGCGGTCGCGGAGCATCTGGCCGGCGAGGTCGACCGCCTCACACTGATCGACGATGGCGAACCCGGCGGCGGGCTCTGCATCCTCCGGGGGTGTATGCCCTCAAAGGAGGTGCTCTCGGCGGCGGCCCACCGCTACCAGGCGCGCCACGATCACCGCCTAGACGGTCCACTTCCCGAGGTCGATCTCGACGCCGTGGTCGAGACGAAGAACGAACACACCGCGAACTTCGCCGCACATCGCCGTGCCGCGGTCCACGGCATGGCCGACCGGGGCACCGTGGAGTTCGTCCACGGCACCGCCCGGTTCGTCGACGACCACACCGTCGCCGTTGCCGATCGCGAGATCGAGGCCGACTACGTGGTCGTCGCCACCGGCTCATCGCTCAACGTCCCCGCCATTCCCGGCATCGAAGACATCGGGTACATGTCGAGTGCCGACGTCCTCGACGCCCGGGAGCTCCCGGACTCGGGAATCGTCGTCGGCTTTGGCTACGTCGGGATGGAACTCGCGCCCTACATCGCGGAGGCTGGCGGCACCGACCTCACCGTTATCGAGCACGACGCCCGTCCCCTGGACGAGGCGGATCCCGCCTTCGGCGGCGAACTTCTCGATATCTACCGCGAGGAGTTCGACATCGAGATACTCACCGAAACCCACGAGGAGCGCATCGAACCAACCGACGACGGCGGGATTCGGCTCCATACCGATCGCGAGGACGACGCCGGGACCGTGGAGGCCGAGGAGCTGTTTCTCTTTACCGGCCGCCGCCCGACCCTCGACGGCGTGGGACTCGACAGCACCGCTCTCGACCCCGGACCGGGGTGGGTGAAGGCGACGATGCAGGCCCGAGATGATCCCCGGACGTTCGTCGTCGGCGACGTCAACGGTCACGAGCCGATCCTTCACGTCGCAAAGGAGCAGGGACGGGTAGCGGCGGAGAACATCCTCGCACGCGAGCGCGATGAATCGCTCCAGGCATACGAGAACGTCCATCACCACGTAATATTCGCTGGTCTCGGCGTGTACCCCTACACTCGCGTCGGCCTCTCGGAGGCGGCGGCACGCGAGCAGGGGATCGACTACGTGACTGCGACCCGCGACGCGGCCGACGACGGCGTTTTCAAGACCAAGGACGTCGCCAGCGGGTTAGCGAAACTGCTCGTCGACGCAGAAGACGGCACCGTGCTGGGGTATCAGGGGCTGCACTACCACGCCGATACGATGGCCAAAACGATGCAAGTTCTCGTGGAAAACGAGATGGACGTTCGCGAGGTGCCCGACCGCGCGTATCACCCCACGCTCCCCGAGATCATCGACGGGCTCCTCCGGAAGACGAGCGACCGACTGTAGCCCGATCGGTTCACGATCGGTTCCGTGCCTGTGCCATCGGCGGCGAGTCACGAATTTCCATGACCTGGTACTTAAATTGCCCCCCACAATATATGATTTATGCGTCGGTTACTGCTCGCGTTGGTGGTTGCATCGATGGTCGTCGTGGCGGGGTGTTCTGGGGGATCCTCGGACACTGATACACCCACGCCGACGACTGGAGTAGACGGCGTGACGGCCACGCCGGGTGACGGAACCGGGACGGTCACGCCTGGCGACGGAACCGGGACGGTCACGCCTGGCGACGGAACCGGGACGGTCACGCCTGGCGACGGAACCGGGACGGCCACGCCTGGCGACGGGCAGCCGCCGGGCGTCGGGGATGGGGAGGTAAACAGCACGGCTATCTCCGCTGCACACAACTCGCTCCTCAGGGGATCGTCGTTCCAGGTCAACGTCTCCGTGGAGGGGGGCGAGAATCCGATCGCGTTCACGCTGTCCAACGGAACCTCGGCGGCCCGGATCGACATCAGGGAAGCCGACGGTGACGGCGTCGCGCGGTTCTACGTCTCCCCGGACTACGTCACGAGGTTCAACAACACCCAGTCGCCGCCGAAGACCTACAGCTACGGATCCACGGGCACGCAGTTCCGGGTGGCGTTCACGTACGCGATCCTCCTTCGAGCGTACCCGAGCCAGCAGCTCAACCTCGGAACCTTCGAGGAAAACGGAACGGTCACCCGGAACGGCGAGGAGCTGACGCGGCTGTCGGCCACGGGCATCAACCAAACTGCCGTGGAGGAAAGTGGCGCCTTCAGTAACGCCAACCTCACCGACATGTCCGGGGAGGTTCTCGTCCGGTCGGACGGGCTGGTGCGAGAGATGAATCTCCAGCAGTCCTTCGAGAACGGCCAGACGCAGAACCTCTCGTTTTCGCTGACGGGTCTCGGGAGTACGTCTGCTGACGCGCCCGGCTGGATCGGCGAGGCACCGCGTCTGGAGGGCTCGCTTTCGGCGAACGGGACGGTAATGGAGCTTGCACACACCGGCGGTCCGGAGATTCCCGCCGGCACTAACCTCACCCTTTCGTCCGGTACCCTAGCTCCAACGAACGTAACGCTGCCCGAGTCGGTCTCGTCCGGCGACAGCGTGTACGTGTACGCGATCGGGGACGTTGTCAATCCCACCGTGGAGGTGAGCGTCAACGACCCGCCCTCGCCCTCAGACGCGATCGACCTCTCACAGTACAGTCCGCAGGTCTCCGGGACGCTCGGCGAGGTCCGATTCGTGATCGGCGTGCCGAGCGAGGACGGCGACGCGTAGGCGCCCCATACCGCTTTTCTGGTTCACCCTAGCTCCGCCGTCGGGTCGAACCCAAACCGATTTGCCCGCGCTCGCGCAACCCCAAATTAATGGATCCGGAGTTGCGCGACCGCGTCGAGGCGGCGGCCGAAAAACACGCCCTCTACAACGCCCTCAAACACGGGAGTGACGCCGAGGTGGGCGCCGTCATGGGCCCCCTCATGAGCGAGAACCCCGACTTCAGACGGCACGGCGACGAGATCCCGGGTGTCATTGCGCCGGTCGTTTCCGAGGTGAACGACCTCCCTGGGGGGAAGCGCCGCGAGCGCCTCGCCAACGTCGCTCCCGAACTGCTCGCGGAACTCGACGCCGAGGACGACGGCGACGACCATCCCCTCCCGGATCTCCCCGGGGTCGAGGCGGACGAGCAGGTGCGAATGCGTCTCGCACCCAATCCGAACGGGCCCTGGCATCTCGGCAGCGCGCGGATGCCCGCGGTGATCGGGACGTACACCGAGCGCTACGACGGGTGGATGCTGTGTCGGTTCGACGACACCGACCCCGAGACGAAGCGCCCCGACCTCGACGCATACGACGCCATCCTCGACTCTATCGAGTATCTCGGGTTCGAGCCCGACGATGTCATCCGGGCGAGCGACCGTCTCCCGACCTACTACGATCACGCCCGGGAGTTGATCGAGGCCGGCGGAGCCTACACGTGCCAGTGTCCACAGGAGCATTTTTCCGACCTGAAAAACGACGCCCGGGCCTGCGAGCACCGGGACAAGAGTCCCGAGGAGAGTCTCGATGAGTTCGAGGCGATGGTCGATGGCGAGTATTCCTCGGGAGAGGTCGTCCTCCGGGTGAAAACCGACATCGAGCACAAGAATCCCGCGCTCCGGGACTGGGTCGCCTTCCGGATGGTCGATACCCCCCACCCCCGCGAGAAGGCTGCCGACTATCGCTGCTGGCCGATGCTCGATTTCCAGTCGGGGATTGACGACCACCTCACCGGGGTCACCCACATCATCCGCGGGATCGACCTCCAGGACTCGGCGAAGCGCCAGCGGTTTCTGTACGACTACTTCGACTGGGAGTACCCCGAGGTGATCCACTGGGGCCACGTCGGGATCGACGCTTACGAGATTCCCATGAGCACCTCCTCGATCAAGGAACTGATCGACACGGGTGATCTCGACGGCTGGGACGACCCCCGCGCGCCCACTCTCGCGAGTCTGCGCCGCCGGGGCATCCGCGGGGAGGCGATCGTCTCCGCGATGGTCGAACTCGGAACCTCGACATCGAACGTCGACCTCTCGATGGACTCCATCTACGCGGCGAACCGCGAGTTGATCGACGACGATGCCGACCGCCTGTTTTTCGCCCGCGCTCCGGTCGAGAAGCCGGTCCTGATGGGTCCCGGTGCGGGCGAGCCGCCGGTCCATCCCGACCACGAGGAGCGCGGGCGCCGCCATCTCGAACTGGGAGGCGCAGTCCTGATCGAACCCGAAGACGTTCCACCGAACGGCAAGCGCGTCTGGCTGAAGGGGTACGGCCCGGTCCGGCACACCCGCAACGCCTTCGAGTTCACCGGCGAGGACATCGAGGTGGTCCGCGAGGAGGGCGTGGACGTGATCCACTGGGTCCCCGCCGACGACAACTGCCGCCTCCGGCTGCGAACCCCCGACGGCGACGAGGAGGGATACGCCGAGGCTGGCGTGGCCGACTACGATCCGGGTTCTGTGGTCCAGTTCGAGCGCGTCGGCTTCGCCCGGATCGACGAATATGGGGGCGAGGGAGACGACGATTCGGAGACGGTCGCGTACTTCGCCCACCGGTAAACCGATCGGAACTGATAATGTCTGTTGTAGCTGTTTACCGGTGATCGCCACCCCCGGTGGCGGCGAGCACCGGTAAGAGACTACAACAGACATTATTATAGGCTGAACAGGCGCAATACCACGCCGTTACTCGTGCGGTCGATCCCGAAATAACTTACAACCGACCCTATCACTCGGGGTACTCCGTCACGAGGGTCATCTCGATCGTCGACTTCATACCGCGTCGGATCCGCCCGGCGACGGCCGTCGTGGAAAGGTCGAGGGACTCGGCCAGTTCCTCCAGAGAGGTTTCGCGTGGCTCCGTGAAGTACCCCTGCTCGTGCGCAGCGACCAGGGCCTCGCGTTGCTCCTCGGTCAGACCGTTCGGCCCCGCGTATTCGGGATCTGCGCGGCCCTGCTTGTGGAACGTGAGCACGTTGAACTCGAATCCGGCCTCGTGTGCCCACTTCCAGATAGTCTGGAGCGCTTCATCGTGTGGGAGTAGCCAGCGCTCCCGCCACCCATGTAGATCCGCCGTCACGTTCGAAGAACTCCGCGCGTCCAGCACGAACCCGTTCTGGCTCGTGACTTGCGGCGCAATGAACCTCGTTTCCGGGGCGAACTCGATGCCAAAGACGGGCTGTTCCTCGACTCCGGGCATCAACTCCACGCCGACCACCGTCGAGTCAGCCTTGAGGGTCTCTCGAACCTCGTCGACCGTTCCGCCTTCGAACCGCATGAAGTATATATCCCGCTCCGGGTTCGTGCTGGACTCCTGGATCACGGAGACGGTGAGATCGGGACTGTGGCTGAGCGTATCGATGAGCGCGCCGTTCTCGTGAGCGAATCTGACCTCGGTGACGATCGGCATGGATGGTCGTTCCGGTGGTGCTGGTACACTGTCGGACAGAGACATTGACAATCGAACCCCCAGGACGGGGGGCCTTCGAATTATCAATGCTTCTGTCCGACAGTATATTCGGCATGCAGGTTCCCGATGGTTATAAATCCACGTCGGTCCCGCCACCCTGTCACGGTCAGCGTTGCTGCCATGGGTCGCAGGATCACCTACGTTAGTCGAGTGATCATCCGGGTCACCGCTTCCCGGATTCGCGCCCTGTTGACACGGTACAGATACCTGTCGTTGATAATGTCTGTTGTAGTCTCTTACCGGTGCTCGCCGCCACCGGGGGTGGCGATCACCGGTAAACAGCTACAACAGACATTATGAGATTATACGCCGAACAGGCGCAATACCACGCCGTTCACGGTGTGGATACGCGCCATCACCCAAGGGCAACAGTCCACCGCTCAAATGGTTGTATTGAGTTTTAATAGTAAATTTTAATTAAAATAATAACTAACTAAGAGGTGGGGACCGGTCGGAATGGAGGGGATTCCGAACCGTCCTGTGGAGGCGGCCTGTCCGCCCCCAATAATAAGACAGTATCCGAAAGACCAGTCACAGCACGCTGGATACGAGAACTGTTCATACTGTCGGCTGTGACTCGATGGAGATATTCGCCACCCCGGGGTGGCGAATTCCTCCACGAACGTGTGACCGACAGTATAAGCCTCGTGACGCGATGTCGGGCCAGCGCGCCCGTCGATATAAACCGCCCCCATCAAGACATTTAGGCGCTCGGCGCGGATTTCGCGTATGAACGACGTTCACCCCGTACAGCGTGTCGGGGTTCTCGCGGACTCACAGAACCTGTATCACACCGCCCAGAGC
>JBDGQL010000259.1:0-12981 GCA_042219105.1 Karumarchaeum halophilus (SeqCode)
TGTTTGATAAAGATTCGGTGCTGTTTCTCATCACGAACGTACAGCCGACAGTATATCAGCCCCACCGTCTTACTGCTTCTGGGCGGGCGCGTCGAGTTCGTCCACGTCGACGCTCTCGGCGAGAAGAACCTCCGTCTGGTCGGCAACCGGTCGCTCCTCCCGGATCAGCGACTTGTACGCGCTCTGTGGGGCGAGATCTCCGATGAGGACCCCCCCGATCAGCCTGCCGTTCTTGAACGTGAGCCGGCGGTACTCATCCTCCGAATACTTGCGCTCGACGGCGTCATCACCGATGGTTGGGTGGCCAAAGGAAAGAAACGGGAAATCGAAGTGCGTGATCGAGTAGGATGGTACCCACCGGAACGTCTCGCTTCCGTAGCCGTTGACCATGTTCGCGGCGGCGACGGTGCCCTGTTGCTTCGCCGATCCCCACGAGCCGTTCTGGGTGCGTTCCCCGAGGATGACGTCGTGGAACCGCGTGACGTCGCCGGCGGCGTACACGTCCTCGATGTTCGTCTGCATATGCTCGTCGACGAGGATGCCACCGTCGGTGTCGATGCCAGTCCCTTCGATGAGTTCGGTGTTGAAGGAGAGGCCGATGGCGACGCCGGCGAACTCCGCCTCGTAGCGCTCGCCGTTGCTGTCGACGGCGGCGACGAGCTGTCCGTCGTCGTCGGTCTCGAAGCGGTCGACGCCCGATTCCAGACGCGGGGTGACGCCCTTCGCGCGCATCCCGTCGTGGATGATCTCGGCGCCCTCCGGCGAGAGGGCGTAGCGCCACCAGCACTCCCCGCGCATGAGGTAGTCCGCCTCGACGCCCTGGGCGCCACAGATCGCGGCGAAGTCGATCCCCAGGAGTCCGGCGCCGACGACGACGCCCCGGTCGGCCTCGCTGGCGTGGTCGGCGATCCTGCGGGCGTCCTGGAACGTCCAGAAGTGGTGCACGCCGTCGGCGTCGGCGTTCTCGACGGGGAGTTGCGCCGGCGTCCCACCCACCGCGAGCAGGAGCTTGTCGTACTCGAACGCCTCGCCCTCGTGGGTGTGGATCGACTTCGCGTCGACGTCCAGATCCGTGACTATGGTGTTCAGACGGAGGTCGATGTCGCGATCGGCGTACCAGTCATCGTCGTGGATGAAAAGCGGGGCCTCGGGAAGCTTGCCCTTCGCGAACTCCTTTATCAGAATCCGGTTGTAGAGGGGTTCACCCTCCTCGGTGACGACGGTGATCTCCGCGCTCGGGTCCTCCTCGCGTATCGTCTCCGCCGCGGAACTCCCGGCCACGCCGTCACCGATAATAACGTACGACTCGGCCATAACGGGATTATTAGTTTGCCGGGTTAATGTGGGTTGCCATCTGCTGATCGCCCGGCAAAAACTGCACGAAGACGGCTCCGTCCTGCGATCACACCGGGACGAGCGTCGGCCACGGGATGATACTGTCGGTCACAAGTTCGTGGAGGAATTCGCCACCCCGGGGTGGCGAATATCTCCATCGAGTCGTGACCGACAGTATGAAACGCCGCGTTCAAGAGACTCCCTTCCTTACGAAGGACTGATGAAGATCAGGCAGAACATCCGCCACTGGGCCGCGAAACGCGCGCTGACGATGCCGATCGTCGGCGAGAAGGTCAACGACAAGCTCGTCGATCTGCACACTGGCGTGTTCCTCGACCGCGCCGATCCCGACGCCGACCGCGAGGCCCGCCGACCACACCTCGATGCCTTCTTCGACTGCACGATGGACACATACGTCGCCGCGCTCGAGGCGGGGTATCCGGAGGCCGAAGCCCGCGAGATCACCCACGTCCAGGCGAACTTCGACTTTTTCAACTACGGCTGGACGGAGATGATGGAGTTCCCCGCCGCGGAGGTGGAGGACCACTACGAGCGCTACCGGGCGTTCTTCGAGGAGACGGGGATCACGATCGACGATCCCCTGGGTGAGTTCCGGACCCGGGAGGTACCCGACGCACCCGCGACGCCCGAGAAGCTGGACCGCCCGGAACACCCACACGCAGAGGGGGGGTTCGCCGACGACGTGTACGTCGAAGATAGCGAGGGCGAGGTCGTCGTCGGAGGTCACGCCGAACCACCGGATGTCGACGTGGACGACGCGCCCGGCGTTCCCGAGGACGCGAGCGTCGAGGACGACGCGAACGCCTGATAGGGTCGGTTGCAACTGTGTTCCGGGGACGCCGTCGGCTGTCGGACGCCTTTTTTAGGCGGCCGCCAAACCAGAGGACATGAGCAGGACGACGGTTCGTGACATCGAGGCTACCTACCGATCGGGCAAGCCGATCACGATGCTGACCGCCTACGACGCGCCGATCGCACGCCTCGTCGACCGAAGCGGGGTCGATATCGCCCTCGTGGGTGACAGCGCCGGGCACAACCACCTCGGATACGGGGACACCCTCCGGGTAACGATGGAGGAAGCACTCTCGAACACCGCTGCTGTCGTCCGGGGCACCGAGGAAGCGATGGTGCTCGCGGACATGCCGTTCATGTCCTACGGACAGTCGATCGAGACCTCCGTCGAGTCGGCCGGACGCTTCCTGAAGGAGGCCGGCGCCGACGGCGTGAAACTGGAGACGGCCCCCGACGGCGGGATCACGGTCGAGATCATCGAACGCCTCACCAGTCTCGGGATTCCCGTCCAGGGTCACCTGGGACTCACGCCACAGCGCGTCAAGGAGATGGGCGGCCCGGTCGTCCAGGGCCGGGAGGGCGCCGACTCGGAATTCGCGGATCAGGTGGTCGAGACCGCCCGCGACCTCGAAGAGGCGGGAATCTTCTCGCTGGTGATCGAGGGCACCGCCGAGGGACTGGCGAAACGGCTCACCGGGGCGGTCGACGTGCCCACGATCGGGATCGGCGCGGGACGGTACACCGACGGGCAGGTGCTGGTCACGAACGACGTGATCGGGCTGGACTCGGAGGGGTACCGGCTCTCGAAGGGGTACGCGGACGTGGATTCGGTGATCGAAGAGGCCGTCTCCGAGTTCGTCAAGGAGGTCCGGGAAGGGGAGTTTCCGACCGCGGAGCACGCCTACGATCCGGTTGAGGAGGCAGACGAGTCGATGGAAGATTGACCGCCCCCCGGATGGGTGTCAAATTTTATACACCCCGGTTTCGATGTATACGGGTCGACAGAAGTCCTGATAGATATCCGCCGGGTACGGTGGAGGCTAATTCTATCAACAGTTCTGTCGACCCGTATACGGCGTGTCCGACCCGATCGTCGGCTGGATCACCCACGAGTTCCACAGCCTGGTGTTCGGGTTCGTGTTCGCCGGGATCGTGGCCCTGTTGCCGGGACGCTCTCGCGAGTCGGGCGGAGCCGTGATCGCCGCCGGGGTCGGCTGGGCAGTCGTCCTCTGGACGGTCGCCGCCGGCGTCATAGCGCCGATCTGGCTGAACCTGCTCGGGATCCCCCAGGACATCCCGACGTTCCAGGGGTTCCTGTTCTGGAGCCACCTCGCGTGGGGTCTCACGCTCGCGGTGCTCACCGTCGTGGGATACCGCTATGTCGTCCCCAGGCTCGTCCGACTCGGCGAGCGGTTTCGTGGCGGCGACGATGCTTACAGAAACACGTGACGCGAACCGACGTCACTCCACGAACGCCGAATCACCGTCGGCGATCAGATCCGCACACGCGAATCCGGCCTCGATGCCGCCGTTCAAACTGCGCTCGGGGTACTGCGCCCGGCTGGCCATCCCCGCGTAGTAGACGCCGTCCGCGACCGCATCCGAGAGGTCGTAGGGGATCACCTTCTCCAGATAGCCCCGTTCGTAGATGGGCGCCGTCCGGGGGTTGCGCGAGACCTTCATCCAGTGTTCCGAACCGCGCTCGTAGTCGGGAAACAGCTCCGCGAGTCCCGAGAGCCAGTGCTCTCGCACGTCCTCGTCGTCCATCGCCCAGAGATCATCCTCATACTCCTGGATGTAACTGGCGAGATACAGGAGGTGCTCGCCGCCGTACCGTTCCTCGGGGATGAAGTTCGTGTGCTCGATCAGAACGCCGAAGGGTGCCTCGTCGATGAAGTTACACCAGTAGGTGTCCGTGAGTTGTTCGGGGAGGCTCACCACCGCACAGACGGTGCCCTGGAAGTCGATCTCGCAGGGATGGCCGGTGAGTTCCTCCAGCACGTTCGGCATCGTCGCGATCACGACGTCCTCAACCGTGTGGACCGCGTCACCCTTCTCGCCGTCCGCCCGGATCCGGGTCACCCTTCCGTCCTCGGTCGTGAGCTCCGTGACGGGCGTTCCCGTCCGGACGTTCTCCTCGCCGACGGCTTCGAGCAGCGCATCGAGCAGCCGGGCGAAACTTCCCGGGATGTACCCCAGTTGTTCGCCCCTGAGCAGATCCCGCTCGCCGCGGAACTTGATACGGCCGAGGAGCCAGGCGGCGCTCACGTCCTCCGTCCGGGAACCGAACTTCGCATCGAGCAGGGGCTCCCAGAACTGCTCGTACACGTTTTTCGTGGTGTGCTCGATCAGGAACTCCTTGACGGGGACGTCCTCGAAGTCGGTGAAATCGGCGTAGGTGTCGGTGTTCGGAATCCCGCCACGCACGTCGATTTCCTTGGTGAGCATGCCCAGCCGGAACTTGTCGTAGATCGAGAGGTAGGGGTAGGCGGCGATCTCCCAGATCGTGTCCATCGGGTGGACGACGCCGTCGACGTAGAAGGCGTCCGACTTGTAGCGCCACTCGACGGCGCCGGCGTCTGATTCCCCCGACCGACCTCCACCGTTCCCCAGACCCAGCTCCTCGGCGAGTTCGACGATCGTCTCCTCGCTCGCCGAGAGGTGGTGGTAGAACTTCTCGATCGGATCGCCGGCAGTCTCGTGGACTGCGGCGAGACCACCCAGCTCCGGGCGCGCCTCGAACACCTGCACCTCGTGGCCGTGCTTCTGGAGGCGGTAGGCGGACGCGAGCCCGGCGATGCCGCCGCCGACGACCCCGATCATGTCGTTCCATCCGGCGGCGTCCCGGATGGTTCTTGTGGATCGTCGCCGAGTCACTCCGCGCGCGTTCGCGGCGGTGCGCTACTTTTTTCCACCCGGTACCGGAATTGAGACCATGGTCGTCGTCCGGGCACCCGCGACGAGTGCGAATCTCGGTAGCGGCTTCGACGTGTTCGGCGTGGCGCTCGACCGCCCGGCCGACATTCTCCGGGTCGAGCGCACCGAGGAGACGACGATCGAACTGTCCGGTGCCGGCAGCCAGTACATCCCCGAGGACCCCGAAAAGAACACCGCCGGCGTCGTCGCCGCCGAACTCGACGCCCCCGCACACATCGAGATTGACAAGGGAGTGCGGCCCTCCTCGGGACTCGGCTCCTCAGCGGCGAGTGCTGCCGGCGCCGCCGTGGCGCTCGATTCCCTGTACGACCTGGGACTCTCGGACTCCGAACTCGTCCGTGTGGCCGCGGAGGGTGAGGCCGCCGTCTCGGGGGAGGCCCACGCGGACAACGTCGCGCCCGCGGTGTTCGGAGGGTTCACAATCGTCACCGACGACGGGATCACCGCCGTCGATACCGCACTCCCGCTCGTGGTGTGCCTGCCGGACATCGTCGTCTCGACACGGGACGCCCGGGAGGTGATCCCGGAGTCCGTCGACCTCGACGCGGTGGTCGCGACGGTCGGCAGCGCCGCCACCCTCACCGTCGGCATGTACCGCCGGAATCCGGACCTCGTCGGGCGCGGACTGCGTAACGGCGTCGTCACGCCGGCCCGGGCTGATCTCATCGACGGCTACGACGCGGTGTGCCAGGCTGCCGAAGCGGCTGGCGCGACGGGCGTCACCGTGAGCGGCGCCGGTCCGGCGGTGCTTGCGGTGTGTCGTCGGGACACCAGAACCCGGGTCGCCAGCGCCATGATCGACGCGTTCGAGGCCGAGGGCGTTAGCGCGCGCGCGTACCAGACCCGGGTCGGCGGTGGTGCGACCGTCCACGAGGACGCCTGACAATGATCGATCCACTTCAGTCTCGATTTGAGTTATCCCGGAGTATTATATCCGTCCCGGTCGACAGTTGTCCAGGGATGCCCAGCTCGCGTGGCGTTCCCGAGACCGGGTGCACGGACTCATGACGCAAACTGACCCCACCGACACCAAGACCGTACACGGGGGACTCCCCGACACGCGCGACGCTGTCGAGGACCTCGTCGGCGAGCACGTGCTCGCCACCGACGACCATCACAACGCCCCGGGGATCGTGATCGATCCCGAATCGGTACAGGACACGCTCTCCACCCTCAGGACGGAGGCCGGCTTCGATCACCTCGCCTGTGTGACCGCCCAAGAGTATCCGGACCGCTACGAGTCGATCTACCACCTCAGGACGTACGACGACCCGACCGAGGAGCTGTCCGTGGTCGTGCCCTCGCCGAAGAACGACCCACGCAACGAGAGCGCGGAGCCGGTGTTCCGGACTGCGGACTGGCACGAGCGGGAAGCCTACGATCTGGTCGGCATCGAGTACGACGACCACCCCGATTTGCGGCGCATCCTGTTGCCGGAGACCTGGCAGGGCCACCCCCTTTCGATGGACTACGATTCCGACAGGCCCCAGGTCGTCACGCTCCGGGAACACGCAAATCCCATCCAGGAGGACCACCGCGGCGAGGGGTCGGACGCCGACACGATGTTCGTCAACGTCGGGCCACACCACCCCTCGACACACGGCGTCCTCCACCTGGAGGTCGTCCTCGACGGCGAACAGGTCGTCGACGTCGATCCCGACATCGGATACATCCACCGCTGTGAGGAGCAGATGGCCCAGTCGGGCACCTACCGCCACCAGATCATGCCATACCCCGACCGGTGGGACTGGGGCGGGGCGGGCCTGCTCAACGAGTGGGCCTACGCCCGGGCCGCGGAGGATCTCGTCGACATCGACGTCCCCGACTACGCGCAGGTCATCCGCACCATGGGCGGGGAACTGAGCCGGATCCTCTCGCATCTGCTCGCGATCGGCACCTACGGACTGGACGTGAGCGGGGAGTTCAACGTCACCTTCATGTATGCGATCACGGATCGGGAGAAGGTTCAGGACGTCATCGAGGATCTCACCGGCCAGCGCCTGATGTTCAACTACCTCCGGCTGGGTGGCGTCGCCTGGGACCTGCCCGAACCACGCGAGGAGTTCTTCCGGAAGGCGCGGGATCTCGTCGACTGGATCCCCCGCCGGATCGAGGAGTACCACAACCTCCTGACCACGAACGAGGTGCTCCAGGTCCGGACGATCGACACCGGCGTTCTCGATCAGGACGTTGCCAAGGAGTACGGCTGCACGGGTCCGGTCGCACGCGCTTCCGGGGTTGACTACGACCTGCGCCGGGACGACCCCTACGGCTACTACCCTAACCTCGACTGGGACGTCACCACGGAGAGTGACGGCGACAACTACGCCCGCCTGCTGGTGAGACTCGGCGAGATCGAACAGTCCGCCCGGATCATCGAACAGTGTGCCGATGTCCTGGAGGACTGGCCCGAGGAGGATCGCCAGGTCCAGGCGAACGTCCCCCGGACTATCAAGCCACCCGAGGACGCCGAGATCTACCGCGCTGTCGAGGCCGCGAAGGGCGAACTCGGCATCTACATCCGGTCGGACGGCAGCCAGAAACCCGCCCGGTTCAAGATCCGCGGGCCGTCGTTTTCGCACCTCTCCGCGCTCCCCGATATGGCCGAAGGTGAGTACGTGGCCGATCTGGTCGCCACGCTCGGCAGCCTCGACACCATCATGGGCGAGGTCGATCGCTGATATCCGCCGGAGCTACGAACTCCCCGCTCTCCGTCGGAGGTAGAGTACACCCAGACACGATTACATTAACATACGGATATCTTATTTCCGGTCAACACGATGTCTTGGTCCCAATCAGAGGAGAATCACGTTGACTGGTTCGTGTCTGGGTGTAAGGCTCGTCGTTCCGAACGCGAGTCCCCCGAATGCACCCATTATACCAGTCACCGGCTCGCCTTCACGTCGACGACGTCCTCGCTCGCGATAGTGATCCACTGGGTGGGCGGATCCCCGCGATCCTGCTCGTCGTCAGCGACGAAGGTTACGGTTCCCTCGTCCTCGTTCGGGATGACGTCTATCGGGTTGGGCGCGTCCGTCGGGGGGCGGTGTGGCGTCGACATTGTATTCCATACGACACACCCCTCGACCCTGGATCTACACGCTAACAGTCGTCAGTCGGTGCCCCCAACCCTCTAGTAATTTTAACGACCTGCTTGTTCGGCTCACCACGATCAGTCGGATGTGGGTTCGACGCTGTTTTCGACGTACTCCTTGCGATACACGTCGAGCGTGGCCTTGGATGCCCCGACGACGATAGGCCCGAAGAAGATGCCCATGACGCCAAAGACGAACACGCCGCCGAGAACACCGACCAGGATGATTGCCGGGTTGAGTTGGGTTTGGGTGTACCGGTCGATGACGATCGGCCGGAGATAATCGTCGGTCAGCCCGACGACGACTGCCCCGTAGACGAACAGGAACGCGCCCGCGAGAAACTGATCGAGGCTCACGAGGTACACCACGGCTGGCCCCCAGACGACGAACGAACCGATGATCGGTACGATCGCCAGCACGATCATGACCGTCGTCCAGAGGAATGGGTTGGGAATGCCAACGACGACCAGCCCGATGCCGGCGATGATCCCCTGGACGACGGCGATGAACACGTGACTCACCAGCACAGCCGACATGACGTCTTCGAACGCGTCGTGCAGTTCCTGCTGTACGCGCTCCGGGAGCGGCACGGTTGCGTGCAACCACCGGTCGAACTTCCTGCCGTCCTTGAGAAGGTAATACAGCAGGAACACGGTCAATCCCAGCCCGATGAGGACGTGGCTAACGGTTTCGAACAGGCCGAGGAGGCTGTCGACCGCGGACACGTTGGCCTGCTCGGCGGCGGTCTGGAGTGTATCCTGGACGTCGATAGTGACGTCGAACTCCCGGTTGAGCCTGTTTTCGATGTCGGTAACAACGCTTGGAATGTCGATTTCACCAGTCCTGATCCGCTCGATCAGGTTGGAGGCCTCCAGCACGATCCGCCGCAGGACGAACAACGACGGAACCACGATCACGAGAACCGCCACGGTCACTAGCGTGGCGGCGGACACCAGCGGAGTCGTGAGACTCGCAAGTCTGCGCTGGATCGGCTGCAGAGGGTACGCGAGCAACACGGCAAGCAGGAAAAACTGCAGGAACGGCAGCACGAGCAACACGGTGAACACGAGGAGGGTGCCCGAAAGCACTATCAACAACGCCTCGGTTCGGTCTTCGAGAATACCCACCCCTGACATGAGAGTTCATTTATGATCTCTCACCCAGTCGTATTAATGGTGACGGCGTCGATACGCCCCGATTAAAAGTCGGGCAGGTCGTCGGGTGCCTCGTAATCGGACTCCCAGTCGATGTGCTCGGATTTGAGCACCTCACACACCGTCTGTCCGAGTTCGGTGAGTGAGGCATTTATGTTCGAAGCCGTCGCCCAGGAGTCGATATCGTCGTGGTAGTTTCGCTCCTTCCAGTCCTCGGGGATGCCCGGGGCGTGATACCCCACCCGTTCTGCGTACGAATCCCAGAAGAAATCAAAGCGCTGGATCAGACCGAGATCGGTCACGATCCTGAATCCCTCCTCGCTCAGACCGGTGTGATCGGCCCACTGCCCGAATGCGCGCTCCCACGCGCCGTCACGCAGGAACTCCTCGATCTCCTCGCGCCGGTAGTCCGTCTCGCCGACGATCTCGGCGTCGTCGTACTCGTTCGGGTCGGTCTCCTCTAGCTCCGGCGGATCGGGACGTTCTACGTCGAGAGCCATATACGCCGTACGTGGGTGAGAACGAGCATAAGACTGTCCACGACGATATACTGTCGGACAGAAGTATTGATAATTCGAAGGCCCCCCGTCCCGGGGGTTCGATTATCAATGTCTCTGTCCGACAGTATATTTGACTACTCGCGTGTGGCCGAGATGTCCTGCAGAGGCTCGTTACACCCTGGACATGCTGTCAGTTCTTCTTCCGATCTGTACCCGCATTTTGGACACTCGTACTCGCTTTCGTCGGCTCTTTGAGGATCGGGATGCATACGCATATGTATGTGCATCGTCGTATTAATCGCTGTCCTAGAATGTCCTTATATAATAGTTAGGGTGTCATAGACTTTCAATACGGGTTGGGTTCCTCGGAGCGTGATCCGTATCACAGCTCGTAGATCCGGTACAGAGCCTTCTCGACGCGCGCGAACACGACCCCGCCCACAATCGCGAGACCTGTGAGCAACGCAGCGGTTTCCGGAGAGGATCCAAACAGGAACGCGTACACCGTGTATATGACGCCACCGATGGCACCGAGCCATCCGAGCGTGGAGATCAAACTCGCCACGAGGGCCGCGTAGTACCGAACTCCGGCGTCTTCGTCCATCGTATATACACCCGGACGTGACTCTGTTAAGCGCCACGACACCAGATCAATGCGTTCGGCTCATGATACCCTGGGTTAAATCACGTCCGGGTGCATAGCCGACAGTATCACTCCTCGATGCGCCTGACGGTGCCGCCGCCAAGCCCCTCCCAGACCACCCGGTAGCCGAGTTCGGAGAGCGCCGCACTCGCGTCCGTAATCCCGTACTCCGCGAGAACCTCCTCGACTGCCGACAGGCGCATCCCCGGCTCGATGCGCTCGCCGAGCGCGGAGAGGACGCCGGGACGGACCAGCGTCCGCCCCACGAGGACGTGCTCGGGGAACGACCGTTCTTCGATGGCGTCGACGCTAACGCCGTGGTCGGCGGCAAGATCGGACAGGAGGACGGCGTCCCGCTCGGGGACGATGTTCTCGGGCAACCCGGTGACCGCGTCCGCGACCAACTCCTGCTCGTAGCGCCGGAGCGCGTCCCGCACGTCCTTGAGCCGGACTGTCCCCGAGTATGGGATCACCCGGTGATCGCGCGCCGCGATTTCCGCGTCGATCCCCAGGGATTCGTCGACGGCCACGAGCATGTCGACATCCTCTACCCGTTCGAGCGTCTCCAGTTTCTTCTCGACGTACTCGGGGGTCCAGAATCCGACGATCTCGAAGAACAGGCGAAAGTCAGCATACGAATAATCGAACGCGAAGTCGGGGATCATCACCCGGGCGCCCGCCGCCAGGGGCTCGGGCTCGCGAGTGAGCCCCCAGTCCAGATCCAGCGACTCGAAGCGCGTCGCGAAGTCGGCTTCGACGCCGCTGTCGAAGCTCACTTCGGCGACCGGCTCGGCGTCGGGCACCCGGATCGGCTCCGCGTCGGTGAGAACCATCTCGCGCTCGGTCCCCCGGTCGTCGATCGTCGCCTCGATACGCCACTCGCTCGCTCCGGCCACCGTGCGCAACAGGCGCGCGAACCGTGTGCCGTACCGCCGGGTCGCTCGGAACAGCGCGTCCGGTCCCGTGACGCGGACCTCCCGGGGTCCGTCGCGCTTCTCGATCACATACATCAGGCGCAGTCGCTTGACCATCGACACCAGCGTCTTCGGGTCGCTCGAGCGTACCTGCATCTCCGTGGCGTCGAACAGCGCGGTCTGTGCCAGCGAAAGGTTGTACTGGGCGACCAGTTCCGGTGGAGAGTACGGCACTTCGAGGGTCGAAAGCACCTGGCGGTCCTCCCGGTCGGCGTACAGTGCCGTCTCGACGTCCTCCGGATCGGTTCCGAACTCCTCGGCGGCGCGGGAGAGCGCCGCCTCGCGTTCGGTCTCCGTGACGACGCCGACCGACTCGGCTGCCCGGAACGCCCGCCGCCGGGCGCGCTCGGGATCGACCTGTGCCCGGGTTTCGAAGGTGGCGTGGCGCTCGAGAAGCTTCGCGAACCCGCGAACGAGTTTGAAGTCGTCGGCCTCGCGCTCGATCGCTCCGAGCGCCTCCTCGAGTTCGGCGCGGGGTTCGCCGACGTGGCCCTGGTAGACGCCAATCACCCGGCCCGCGAGCGCCTCGTCGTCCTCGCCGGCGAACTGCGGATGGTATCCCCCGCCGGCGCGGGAGACCCGGAGCAGATCCTTCGTCAGCACCATCGGACAGTTTCGGCCGCCGGAATAAAACCATCCCGCCGTGGCTATACGGGTCGACAGAACTGTTGATAGAATTAGCCCCCACCGTACCCGGCGAATATCTCTCAGGACTTCTGTCAACCCGTATACCTCCCCGTCCCGTTTCCCGGCGTCGATCAACAACGGTAACAATTGTGCGCCCCTGATCTGCTGTCATGGCAGATACCGGCATCTCCGAAACCGACGATGGACCGGAGATCGATGTCGGATCGTCCGGTCCATCGCTCCCGTACTTTTTCGGGACCAGACTGGTGATACTGGCGATCATTCTCGGGGCGCTATACTTCACTCGACCGCTCTGGCACGGCCTCGTGTACGGCATGTTTTACTCGCCGTCGGGGCTCGTGCTGATGGGCGGGGCAACCACCACGGCGCTCGTTCTGTGGTTTCTCCCGCCCTGGCGACTCGACGGTGAGGGCGCCCTCTCCAGCCTGGCGGACCGGGCCTTCGAGGACGCAGGCTCCGAGGAGGACTCCCCGCTGTCGAGCGACGCTACGGGCATGCGGAAAATCCGCATCTTCGCGGTCGTGCTCGGCGTCCTGTTTTTCCTGTCGATCATCGTCAGTATCCCTGCCGGTGCGCTCGAACAGCGAACGCTCGCCGACCGGACGATGGACGACGCGACGGAGGTTGATGAGTTCCCGCAGGCGAACCCCGACAATCCGCGTGTGGTGCCTCGCCAGGTGTCGGACGTGTCGACGCGCGGGTCAGTCTCCTACCGCCAGCACCGCCTCGGCACGAGCGACATAGCCAGACAGGAGGACGGCTCCCTGGCCTGGTCGTACCCGATCCAGCCCAACGGACCACGCAACAAGCTGTTCGAGAATCAGCGTGGCGTCCTGGTCGCGAACATGACCTCGATGGACGACCGGCAGACGACGGCCTACG
>JBDGQL010000145.1:0-12905 GCA_042219105.1 Karumarchaeum halophilus (SeqCode)
ATAGTCACGTCTCAAGCGAATCGAGTTTTTCGACGATCTTCCTGTAGACATCGGGCGCGCAATACCACCCCTCCTCGATCATCGAATCGATCACGGTACGCGCGTCAGCAACAGTAATTGCTCCCTGCTTTGTGAGTGTGAGAATGAGATACGCCGTTCCCCGGGTCGTGATCCCCTCGCTGGCTGCAACGTCACGTCCATATGTTTCATCCATCACGGCCACACCGTCGTTCGATTCGGCGTGGGCGAGAACTGCGATATCAGCATTGCTGAGATTGTCATTTCGCCCGAGGCGCGAGAACAGCGGCGTGTGTTCGACCGTCATGACGTCCAGTGTCCCTTCGTCAACGACATACTCGATACGGCGGGCGTCATAATGACTGTTCTCACTGTTTACCGGTGATAGCGACCCCCGGTGGCGGCGATCACCGGTAAGAGACGAGAACAGTCATTATCAGGATGTCCCTGTTCGATCCCCGTTTCGACGACCTCCTCGTAGACGCGTTCGGGGAGGATACACGACGCCTCGAGTTGCTGGAGGAGTCCGAGTCGGTCGACCTTCCCGAGGTAGATGAGCGGCGTCGCGTCGAACACCCACATTCACAGCGCCTCGAGATCCGCGTCGAGATGGTCGTCGTCAACCCACGTGATGTCACGATCCCTGACGAGCTGCGCGAAATCCCAGACGGACATGCCCGCCAGTTCGGCCGCTTTGCTGAACGTGATGGTCCCCGCCGCGAGTTGGTCAAGCGCGCGTTCGCGGCGCCAGTCTTCCAATCCCTCGGAGAGCAGCTTCCGGACGGCCGTACTCCGGTCGAGGTTCTCCTCGTCGAGGTATTCGTCGAGTTCGGCCTCTAGTTCATCAGGTACGCGTGCCGATATCGTTCCCATGGCGTGTACAGTGTATGCAAAGTATACAAATGCGTCGGTGCCAGCGGTGGTGACGGGGGGTGTTCACTGTAGAACGTAGAGCACGGTGAACTACCCCACCCTGCTCGCGCTTTTGCGCTCGGTGAGGGTGGGGCTTCCTGGTTCCGCGACGCGCTTTGTCACGGATGCTCGGCTTGCGCCGACCATCCGCGTAGGGAGCGCAGTCTCCGCAGGCGTGGATTCGGAGTGTCCCACTCCTACTCGGTGGTGATGACATGAGTTGTCTCGACCGCCGTTCTTGTCGGGCTTGAAGCCGAGACGATGAGTGTTTGCCATCACAGGTCCAGTTTTCGACTGGCACTGTTGTAAACCCACGGCACGGAGTGAGCGTAATCCAAAGACGGCGTTGACGAATCCCAGAGCGATTCGTTCGCACACCAGAGATCTCCGATTTCTGGGGACGCTGTATCCCCTCCTTACTGCGTTCTGTGTCCGCTTTCGCGGACTGCGGTACTCCTTGAGGGAGGGGGCTTAGCGCCTGCAATCAGCTAAAGCGTCCCCAAAGGGTGCAGTAAAAACGTTGACTGAGTAGAAACGTTTACATTCATACGACTCGACCAGCGTATATGACGACAGCGGTCAAAGTCGACGAGGACGCGAAATCACGGCTCGAAGAACTCCAAGCGGAGATCCGTCTCCGGACCGGGACGAAGGTCACACAGCAGGAACTTCTGACGCGGCTCATCGACGATGCCTATGAATCCCGGGCGGCAGTCATCGACTCCTTTCGGGCTGGGACCGTGCCCCTCTCCGAGGATGAAAAGGAAGTGATGCATCGTGGGCGGGTCAGTTCGGGCGTCGAGACCGACGAAGACGATATCGACGAGATCCTGTACGGATGACGGTCCTCGTCGATACGGGCGTGTTGTACGCCGACCACGACACGGACGCGACGAGACACGATGTCGCCAAGACGGCGCTTGAGGCTGTCTACGACGGCGAGTTCGGACACCCCTATATCAGCGACTACGTGTTCGACGAGACGATCACGCTCACTCGCACGCGGACGGGGTCTCACACTGCTGCTAACCGACTGAGCGACCGGCTCCGAGGCCGGGATCCGTATCCACAGGTGTACGAACTGCTGCAGGTGTCGACCGCCGTCTTTACCGATGCCGTGACCGTATTCGAACGCTACGACGACCAGGCACTGAGTTTCACCGATGCGACGACGGCTGCACTGCTTGAACGCCATGCGATCGATGGCGTATTGAGTTTTGACGACGACTTCGACGGCGTTGTCACGCGGTTCGATCCCGCCGAGGTGTGATCTCACCAGTTCACGGAACGGCTCTGTGGGGCGAGACGAGACGGCCATGTCCCGAGGGGCGAACTGGTATCTCCTCGGTGGTACGCGACGGGGATGTATGGAATAACGACATCGTTCACTTCCGGGCGGACGGCGGCGCGAAGCAATACGACGGTCCCTACGAAACAGTCCGCATCGAGGTCGAGTTCGGGCGGTCACGCGAGGCAGGACCGGCGCCATCACGCTCCGCATGACGCTGTCGCCTTATTTGTAGAAATCCATGTGGCAAACACCACAAGGAATATAACCGTCTCGCATCTACTGTCGTCTATGCCACGCGAACGCGAGGACTCCGGGCAGTACACCGAGACCGTGACACCCGAGGACGTTCTCGGAGTGTTCGTCGAGATCAAGGGACCAGTGGTCACCTCAGGTGACGTCGCCGAGGCGCTGTCCTGTTCCCGGGAGACTGCCCGCCGAAAGCTCCACCGCCTCGAAGCGACGGACCGGGTCGCGAGTCGAAAGACGGCGGGACGGGTCGTGTGGTGGCTCACGGAATCGGAACAGGTGACGGCAACGATCGACCCCGACGATCCCCTCTTTAGTGGTGACCCATTGCTCGCCCCTGACGAGCCGATCGACGAAACGGAGATCGACAGCGTGGTGTACGGCGACACCGACCGATGACCGATGTCGGTCCAGAGCCGGGAGCGACGCCGCTGTTCATCGACACGGGCCCATTCTATGCCCGATTCGTCGAGACGGCGAGTAGACACGGTCGCGCCAAAGCGGTTTTCGGGGCCATTGGACGCGGTGACGTGCCCTATCGCCCGCTGTACACCTCAACGTATGTTCTGGACGAGTTGGCGACGCTCGTTCTCAGCCACGAGGCGCACGCGGCTGCCGTAGCCGCGCTCGAACGCGTCCGGGAGTCACCGACGACGATCGTGCATCCCACCGAGGCCGATTTCTATGGCGTGAACGCGCAGTTCGCCCAGTACGAGAATCCCGACATCTCGTTCACCGACCACATGAGTGGGTTTCTCGCCGCCGAGCGTGATATCGATCACGTGTTCACGTTCGATCCTGATAACTTCCGGACGCTCGGGTTCACCGCAGTTCCCGACGACACCGGAGAGGCCTGAGTGATGACGGAGTTCACAGGGAATGGGGTGATCGGTTCGGTGGATCCGTGACGCCGTCGGCGGCGATCGTTACAGACGGCCCGCGATTCAGGTACGGAGGGGTGAGGTGACGATCCGGATGGAATACGGCTGAAGTCGGGTTTCGGCTTCATCGCGATCTTCGGGGTAGCCGATGTCGATCCGCCAGCCATCGAGTTCGACCGCGTCGATGGTGCGGCCAGATTGGATGAGGAGGTCGATGGCTTCGGAGATCTCGTATTCGCCGCGAGTGGAGGGCTGGACGAGGTGACAGGCATGGAAGATGGCGGGCGTGAAGGTGTAGAAGCCGGTCATGACGAGGTCCGAGGGTGGGTCCTCGGGTTTCTCGACGCTATCGGTGACTTCGCCGTACTTGTTCGTGTCACAGACGCCGTATCGGCTTGCGTCCTCCCAGGGGACTTCCTCGACGAGCGGCGTCGGCGCGGTCCTCGCGCTGGCGGCGGACGACGTCTTCGAGGGTGGCCTGGAAGATGTTGTCACCCAGTATGAACGGGACGACAAAGGAAAGCCCTCGGCCGTCTCGGCGTCGGGAAGACGGTCCTGCTCACTCGCGTCGCTCGTTGCGTGGGCTGCGACTTCCATGCTCTCGGTCGCTACGCTCCCGAGAACGTCGTCAGATCGAAGATCTGACGGGCTGCCGAATCTCCGATTCGGCAACGTCCGAGACGGCCTCGCCCTTTCGATCCGCCAGGGAAGGGGCGGTTGATTCCCGGGCGAGATTGGGATCGGTACTCCCGTACTCGCTGGGATGGAGAGTTGTCGCGGGCGTTACGTCCCTGGCTACGGTCGTCGCTCGCGCCAGCGAGACACGTCCCAGACGAGTGCTGCGAGGGCGCCGGTCACGATCGTCGGCTCGGGCTGCGTGCTCAAATACGGTCCCGGCGTCGGGGGCTGCCAGCGCGTGAGGGGCCACAGGATCGGGGAGGATCGGCTGGGCGCCTTCAGGAGGAGCGCGTCCGCTCGTGATCCCGTTCAGGGAGGTGCCACTTCGCGACGACGCTCGCGTCGACGATGATATCCGTCATCAGGCCGACTTCCCGCCGTACCGGGCGTCCCGAAACTCCCGAATCACGTCGGCCGTGTTCTCCTCGGCGACGTCCTCCGCGTCGATCGTTCCGCTCAGGCGTTCGCTCGTGGCGACGGCGCGGGCGACGTTTCGGCGCTCCAACTGTTCGATCTCCGTTTCGATCTGGCGTCTGAGGACGGCGCTCCAGTTGATCTCGTCGTGGGGCTCCATCTTCTCCTTGATCTCTTCGGGGACGCGAAAGCTGACCGGGGGTATGTCATATTACATGCAATACGGGAGCAAGAGTGTTGCGATCAGTGGTCGTGGCTGCATACTGGCTGCTCAAATCGTGTACCGCCGATCGCGGTCAAGGGTCGGTGGGGGATCGGCGTTACTCGCTGGTGGACGACCGTGTTCGTGTCTGAGAAGGACATCACCGGTATCGAGTGCGGCTTCGGCCGCTTTCACGAAGCGGCGTTCGACGATGTCCCGTGTATCCGCGTCCCGTTTGTACGCGGCACGATCGAGTGTCCGTTTCTCAGAGAGGACGGCGAGACTCTCTTCGATCGTTTCGACAGACGTGACTATGCGTTCGACGTCGTCGCGTAGTCCCGTCATGCGAGATGGTCGTCGATCCGGCGGATGGCCTCATCTAAGCGTTCGCGGGGCGTCCGGTCGTCGGCCGTCGCGACGAGTTCCGCCCGCAGTTCCTCGGCGCGCTCGGATGACCTCAGGAGGAGGACGCCGTCATCGAAAACCGCTTTGGCAATCCCCGGAGAGAGCATGTGCACGTCGAGGAGATCGACGTCGTCGGTCCCCAACGTCTCGCTGAGATCGGCACTCAGGCCAAAGAACGCGTCGTTGAACCCGGGTGATCCAGGTTCCAGTCCGTCGAGTTCGACTGCGAGGTCGACATCGCTCTCCTCGTGGGCGCGTCCGGTCGCGTGGGAGCCAAACAGGATCGCGAGGCGAACTGGATGGTCCTCCAGCACCGATCGGATATTTGTCCCGGTTCTCACCGAAAGGGCAGTTTCCACGGAAGATACGGCCAGTATCATGAGAAAGCCTTACTTATGAACAACCTAAAATTATGAATAATGAGTAAGACAGAAAAACACGAAGACTCTGACAAAGAAGTCGTCGCCGTCACGAAGCACGGCCAGGCAACCATCCCAAAACGGTTCCGCGAGAAGCTTGGAATCGACGCCCCCGGGAGGGTGCTGTTCCGAGAGACCAAGGACGGCGAGGTGATCGTCGAACATGTTCGCTCGCCAAGCGAGATGCGTGGCTTCGCTGCTCGCAGCGAGGCGACCACCGACGAGCCTGCGACCGAGATCCTCCGCGAGAAGCGCGAGCAGGACCGGGACGAGCGCGACGCTCGTTTCTCGACGGAGGAGTGATGGCGGTCCCCGGCCGCGTCGTCTTCGACGCCGAGCCGCTGATCGCGCACGCCGACGAGGAACGCGGGAGCGACGTCGTCGAGGAGTACCTCGACTGGCTCTCCGATCTCGGGATCGAACCCGTGGACGTCGGCAACGCCTGGGTGGGGGCCTCCGAGTACATCCTCACGTACAATCCGGCGCTGGGCGACTCCTTCGCGCTGGCAGCCGCCGAGACCGTCGAGGCGACGCTCCTGGTTGGCGGCGACGACGATTACGAAGGAGTCTCAGACATCCCGATCGAGCGGTTCCGCGACGGTCCGGGATAACGCATACGACGCATCTGGTTCCGATCGCACTCGGACGGCCGGACCGGTAAAACGAGACGACGGCCCATGAGCGACCGTAGGGAGCGACGAGGGGATCGCGAACGGGAGTGGGGCGAGTGGGTGCTTGACCTCCCGGCAGTCCCACTGGCCTTCGCAGTGAACTGAGCTTTCCGGTACTTCTCTCTTGCCCGCCGTGGAGACGCGATAGATTTATTCGTATAGGACACCACCCAATAGGTAGAGGCGATGGCTGATGGTGACGTTACGGTTGACCAAGAATTCGCCGTCCGGCCAGCGGGAGAGAGGCGGGTCGATCTCTTCGCCGTCGAAGACAGTTCCTATCCGGGCGGGTACTACTATCACTTCCAGTACTACAATCGCCCGAGGAGAGAGGCGTTGCTTCGATACGATAACACGAGCGATGCGCACGGCGTTGGTGACCATCACCGTCATGCATGCGGTGCGGTCAGCGGGATCGAATTCGAGAGTTTGTCGGCGCACGTCTCATAATGACCGTTGTAGTCTCTTACCGGTGAGCGCCGCTAACGGGGGTGGGGCTCACCGGTAAACAGTTACAACGGTCATTACACGGTTCCTGAGCGAGGTGTTCGAATATGAAACAGAATAGAATCCCCCCCGACATGGACCTGGACGACCTGAACTTCCCAGACACGCTTCGCCTCACCGTCGAGTCACCCGAGGCGGCACGCGATCGAGCGGAAGCGGTAGCTGACGCGGCTGAAGACGGCGAGCAAGCGGCGGCAACACGGTCGTTTGCCGACGTGACCGAGTTCCGTGAAGTCCTCACGCCTCGTCGCGTCGAAGTGATCCAGACCCTGATCGACCACGAGGTCGAATCGATCCAGGAGCTCGCAGATCGTCTCGACCGCAACTACGCGGACGTCCATGCGGATGTCTCGCGCCTCGCTGACTACGGCATCGTCTATTACCGAGAGCGCGGGCGGGCGAAAGCCCCGGTCGTCCCCTACGATCGGGTGGAGATCGAGGGGACCGTCGCAGAAGCACGACCGGCGTGACGACGTGTCTGCCCGTCACGGCCGGACACGTCGGTGGGAAGCCTCCGACTTACTGCAGGAATTCGGGGAGTTCCTCGTGTGCTTCGCGAGCGTCCTTGACCTCGCTGGGGTCGAGCTCGATCTCTTCGAGGAACGCGTCCTCGTCTTCGATCGGTTCGCCGCCCCCCTCGTGGAGTGCGAGCGCCTCGGCCCTGGTTTCTCCACACGAGGCGACGCCCGTTTCGACATCGCGGGAAGTCTCGCGCAGATCGACGGATGGACTACCCCGCCTTACTCGCGCTCTTGCGCTCGTTGCGGTAGGGTTCCTGCTCTCACAAGCGCTTGCAGGAACCGGCGTGGTGCCCGCAGAAAGCGCAGCCTCCACAGGCGTTAATCCGATCAGTATAACTCGACATCGAGCCCGTCGACATCCCGGAAGTCACCATCGTTGGTGACGACGGCCTCGTTCATCGTGAGTCCGGTCGCCGCGACGATCGCGTCACCTGGACCGAGGTCCGGCTTTGCATCGCTCACCATGTGCTGGCCCTCGAGAGCGCCAGCCCGTCGTGAGATGTTCTCATCAAACGGGACAATGGGCTTGTTCGCGATCAGTGCCTCGTACTTCCGTGCGTTCTCCGTCGGGAGGTCACCAGCACCGACACCCACGTACAGTTCTTCGATGACGATCGTGGGGACACGGGTCGGGAGACCAGCGGTCTCAAGCTCGGTCGCAAGGGCCACTGCGGCGTCTTCCTTCGCCTGAAGCGAGATGAAAAACTCCGTGTCAAGAATCATCCGTTTCGATATCCATCCGCTCCAGCATCTCACGACGCGTTCTTCGTCCCTCTGTTTCCGACCGCTCAAGGAGTTCCCGATGGTGTTCGGCGTCCTCCTCAGTGTATCCACCAGCGAAATCGAGCAGGGTGTAGTCGTCGATCAGGCGGTCGATCGCCTCGGAGAACGACTCGTCGTCTCGTTTGTGCGCCTCGATCCGCTCGTAGAGCCCCTCGTCGAGGCGGACCATCTTCGTCCCCATGCGTAAACATCTGTTTACAACGGCATTAATCTTCGGTGGGACAAACGGAGGAACATGAATGAGCGAGGGGTGGACCTGGCGGTTTTCTTCGACGGCGCAGGCTGATTTTGACCCTACGAGGAGGACGCCCGCTTCGAAAACCGCTTCGCCGATCCCCGGAGAGAGCATGTGCACGTCGAGGAGATCAATATCGTCAGTTTCCAGGGCCTGGCTGAGATCGGCGCTCAAGCCAAAGAACGCGTCGTTGAAGTGGATCATTTGTTCCGGTTCTCACCGAAACATCAGTTTCCACAGGAGATACGGCCAGCATCAAGGGGAAGTCTTACCTATGAACAGTCCAAAATTATGAATAATGAGTAAGACAGAACAGCGGGAAGGCTCTGAAAAAGAAGTCGTCGCCGTCACGAAGCACGGCCAGGCGACCATCCCGAAGCGGTTCCGCGAGAAGCTTGGAATCGACGCCCCCGGGAAGGTGCTGTTCCGAGAGACCGAGGACGGCGAGGTGATCGTCGAACACGTTCGCTCCCCGAGCGAGATGCGTGGCTTCGCTGCTCGCAGCGAGGCGACCACCGACGAGCCTGCGACCGAGATCCTCCGCGAGAAGCGCGAGCAGGACCGGGACGAGCGCGACGCTCGTTTCTCGACGGAGGAGTGATGGCGGTCCCCGGCCGCGTCGTCTCCGGCCGCGGGGTCAGTACGTCTCAACGTCGACGCCCAATTGCCTGAAATCCGTGGCGTTGCGCGTGAGTACCGGCTCGTTGTACTCGTCGGCGACGGCTGCCACCAGCGGATCGATGTCGTCTATCCCTGCCTGATCGACACCGCCCGCCGCCGTATCGGCAGTCGCACAAAGCCGCCCTGCCTGACGAGCGAGCCGTTCGTCTACCTCTACGACCGGATACAGGTGTGCCAAGTTCTCATCATGCGTCGCTCCTCTTCGTCTCCTCCGATCTCGACGCCGTACTGTAGTTCGTACAACACCGGCGAGGGTATCCGCTGGGCGATTCCGACATCTGCCAGCTCTGAGCCCTTCGAGAACGCTGCAGGCTCCCGCTTGAACAGGGAGATGAAAAACGCCGTGTCAAGAATCATCAGACGCTCCCAACTGCCCGACGACGTGCTCTCGGCTGGTCGTCTTGCTCTGAGCCCGCTCGTCGATGGCTTCCTCCATCGCCTCAGCCGTCTCTTCGGACACGAGGCTCGCAACCGCCTCGGGCTCCGGACCGCCGGTTAACCGGATCAGCGCCTCGCCCATCGTCTCCCCCTCCTTCTTGTGTGCCTTCACGTAGGTGTGAAACGTCTCCGACACCTGAATCGACTTCGTGCCCATACGCTATAATCGGTTATAGATCGGCATAACGATTTCCCCGACGAGTTCGTGGTCGTCGTGACCCCGTCGTACCTTGTTGGTGTCGGCGTATCGGCTCGCGTCCTCCCAGGGGACCTCCTCACCCGGGACCTCCTCTGTAAGTGGTTCGCGGTTCCTGCCCTGTCCTCGACGGTGTTTATCGGATCACCACGATACGATCCGGAAGCGGTCACTCGACGTATCGTCGTAACTGATCGACAGCCTGGTCCACGACAGTTTGGTGGAGTGTCCCTTGTTCGGCGGTGATCCACTCGCGTTTCAGCGAGTTCACCGACCACGGCATTATGGAACTCGACTCGGGGGCCCCTCCGTCAACCCAATCGTCGTCCGTCAGTGGAATCCGTTCGTCGTGCCACGTCCGTGTCGTCAGTGCGAGGGCGATGTACTGCTCGCCGTGGAACGGCATCTCGGGACGATCGATGACGAGAAACGGGCGGCCGGCCGTGTCGTCGTCTTTGAATAGATCAGCCGCGACCACGACATCTCCGCGTTCTGCACTCATTTCTCCCCGGGTTCGGCAGCGTGTTCACGCCACTCCTCGATGTTCTCGGAGCCGAAGCGATCGTTCAGGCTCTCCAGTACCCGGTGGAATCGAAATGCGTCCCGTACTACCTCCTCCTCACCGATCGCCCAGTAATCGCCCTTGTGTCGGACGAGATCGCGATCTTCGAGACGCCGGAGGACGGTCCCGATCGAACTCTTCTTGACGTCGGTCCCATCCGCGATCTCGGAGGGCGTGAACGCCTTGTCGTCGTTTGTGTAGAGGAAGCGTACGATCTTCTCCGCGTTGGTCATCCCGGTCAGCTCCCCGTCGCTGGCCTCGGTGAACGTCTCGATCTCGATCGGCACGGGCATCAGTACTGTCTGCTATGTCCTAACCGTTGTCATGTCATTGAGTCAGCTATGTCACCAGAGTCGTCACGGTCACACTGCTTCCTCCAGTCGAGCCAGGAGGTCGTCGAACCGTCGTATGCGCTCCCCGTGGGATCGATCGGTCGTGTCGGCTTCGAGGTACGTGATGCCGAAGCCCTCTCGCGTCGAGGACGAGGCGAAGACGTGGGCGGCTTTCATCTGCGCGAGGACATCCTCGGAGTCGTCGAGGTGTCCAAAGGAACGCCCTCGGCCGGCTCGGAAGAACAGTCACGTCCCGAGTGAGTCGAGTTTTTCGGCGATCTTCCTGTAGACATCGGGTGCGCAGTACCACCCCTCCTCGATCATCGAATCGATCACGGTACGTGCGTCCGCGACAGTAATTGCCCCCTGTTTTGTGAGTGTGAGGACGAGATACGCCGTTCCCCGAGTCGTGATCCCCTCGCTGGCTGCAACGTCACGTCCGTATGTTTCATCCATCACGGCAACGCCGTCGTTGAATTCGGCGTGGACGAGAACTGCGATATCAGCGTTGCTGAGATCGTCATTTCGCCCGAGGCGCGAGAACAGCGGCGTGTGTTCGACCGTCATGACGTCCAGTGTCCCTTCGTCAACGACATACTCGATACGGCGGGCGTCATAATGACTGTTCTCACTGTTTACCGGTGATAGCGACCCCCGGTGGCGGCGATCACCGGTAAGAGACGAGAACAGTCATTATCAGGATGTCCCTGTTCGATCCCCGTTTCGACGACCTCCTCGTAGACGCGTTCGGGGAGGATACACGACGCCTCGAGTTGCTGGAGGAGTCCGAGTCGGTCGACCTTCCCGAGGTAGATGAGCGGCGTCGCGTCGAACACCCACATTCACAGCGCCTCGAGATCCGCGTCGAGATGGTCGTCGTCAACCCACGTGATGTCACGATCCCTGACGAGCTGCGCGAAATCCCAGACGGACATGCCCGCCAGTTCGGCCGCTTTGCTGAACGTGATGGTCCCCGCCGCGAGTTGGTCAAGCGCGCGTTCGCGGCGCCAGTCTTCCAATCCCTCGGAGAGCAGCTTCCGGACGGCCGTACTCCGGTCGAGGTTCTCCTCGTCGAGGTATTCGTCGAGTTCGGCCTCTAGTTCATCAGGTACGCGTGCCGATATCGTTCCCATGGCGTGTACAATGTATGCGAAATATACGAACGCTTCGGTGCCTGATAATGACTGGTCTCACTGTTTACCGGTGATCGCCACCCCCGGTGACGGCGATCACCGGTAAGAGACGAGAACAGTCATTATGAGGATGCCGAGGTGACGGACCGGGACGGGACGGCGTTACTGTTCCGGGACTGGCTGGCCGGCCGTCTGGAGTCGGGTTTCGGCCTCCTCGCGGTCCTCGGGGTAGCCGATGTCGATACGCCAGCCATCGAGTTCGACCGCGTCGATGGTGCGCCCGCTCTGGATCAGCAGATCGATCGCTTCGGAGATCTCGTACTCGCCGCGAGTGGAGGGCTGGAGGAGCTGACAGGCGTGGAAGATGGCGGGGGTGAAGGTGTAAAAGCCGGTCATGACGAGATTCGAGGGTGGGTCCTCGGGCTTTTCGACGACGTCGGTGACCTCGCCGTACGTGTTGGTGTCACAGACGCCGTATCGGCTCGCGTCCTCCCAGGGGACTTCTGTGAGGAGGAAGCGGCGTCGGCGCGGTCCTCGCGCTGGCGGCGGACGACGTCTTCGAGGTTGGCTTGGAAGATGTTGTCCCCCAGTATGAACGGGACGACAAAGGAAAGCCCTCGGCCGGCTCGGCTTCGGGAAGACGGTCCTGCTCGCTGCGCTGCGCGGGCTGCGTCTTCCCTCGTCCCGGTCGCTACGCTCCCGGGACTCCCGCGAGTCGCTGCGCGCTTCCTTCACTCACTTCGTTCGTTCAGTCCAGTGCTTGCTTCCTCGGGGCACGCCGACCCGGCCTCGCCCTTTCGATCCGCCAGGGAGAGGCGGTTGATTCCCGGGAGAAATGCACTGGGTAATCGGTTCTACCGTGCCCCGGATCGCGCGGCGGTCGCCTGTGTCACGTCGGTATCGAGGTCGCCACCACGGAGGAGCTGGTAGTAACGATCGATCGAGTGGTCCGCCGTGAAGTGCTCCTCGAAGGCGGTCCGGGCGTTTTCGCCCTGCTCGGTCACGAGGTCGGGGTGGGTTCGCCAGGTTTCGACGGCCTCGACGATCGCCTTGACGTCGCCCTGTGTGACGTGCTGTCCGGCGTCGAAAGCCTCGATGGTGCGCGCCTCGTCGTCGTGGGGCTGGGCGATCCCGAGGACGGGCATTCCGGCCGCCATCGCGGTGTAGTGATACGGAGGTCACAGATCAGCCAGGGACGAGCGCGTTTAGCCCACGCTCGTCAGCGATATCCGCCAGATCTCGATCCGCGGTCACGAACGTCATGTCGTCGAGTTCTCGATCCAAACGAGAACGTGAGCAGCGACTCTTCGAGAGGGACGATCACCAAGGCGTCGAGCGCCTCGCGGAAGAACACGCCGATCGACTCGTTCAGTTCGACCT
>JBDGQL010000084.1:0-12902 GCA_042219105.1 Karumarchaeum halophilus (SeqCode)
CCGTCACAAACCCAGGGTATCACGAGCCGAACGCATTGATCTGGTGTCGTGGCGCTTAAGAGAGTCACGTCCGGGTGTATATCAGATGATGCTCTCTCGGTGGGTTTCTCGTCACGAGCAGATTCCGAGGGTGGAGTCCGTTCGTGCCCTCGGCCTCAAAACGTCGGACTGCCACGTAGCCGGGTCCGCTCCAGCATCATGTTTTATACGATGACGAATGGTACGGTCCCAGCGTGATCTACGATGGGCGCGTTCGATCCGGTCTCTTGGGACGAGATCGAGAGTGCTATCGGGCCGCCGGCACCGGAGGTAATACTGTCGGCTGTGACTCGATGGAGATATTCGACACCCCGGGGTGGCGAATTCCTCCACGAACTTACAGCCGACAGTATAACTAATCGCGTCGAACAGCTCCAGGAGGAGGTACAGGAAAAGACGCCCTACGCGGCAGCGAAGACGATCCACGATACCTTCTCCGAGAGCGAGTCCGACCCGCAAGTTCCCGGGCTTGGAGAGCCCTTCATTACTACATATCTCTTGGAGAAGGCTAGCACGATTTCACCCGATGACGCCGAGCCCGGAGACTACCCATCCCTCATAGACGACACGGATGAGCAGAGGGTTGGCGTCGTGTTCAATACCAACGAGGAGTACGAACCCATCGTGATCCGTGTTGGCACGACACCGAAGGACTTCCTTGAGATCACGACCTGAGACTGTCGGCCCTGACACTGTGCAGATGTTCGCTACCTCTGCTGACAAATAGCCACCCAGCGCGCGGCCAACAGTATATTTAATAGATATCTGACTTTTTGTCCGTACTGCGTTGATGAACTCACTCCCTCTAGATCATACCAATTCAAAATAAATTCTAAATTAATACTATCGGGTCGTAATGTATGTAGGCTGTATCCGCTATCCCGTTTCTATACACCCGGACACGAACCAGTCAACGCGATTGTCGCCTGGTTGGGAGCGAGACATCGTGTTGGCCGGAAATAACGATCCGTATGTCACCCTATTCGTGTTCGGGTGTATCGCAACCCCCGTGACGGCGATCACCGGTACGAGACGAGAACAGTCATTATTCCGTGGTACCCGGTCGGCAGCGGCGACCTGAGGCCGAAATCCGAGGCGCTCGCGGAGGTGGCCACGAACCACGACGCGACCCGCCAGCAGGTGCCGCTCGCGTGGCTGCTCGAACACTCCGACGTACGGAGTATACTGTCGGACAGAGACATTGATAATCGAACCCCCGGGACGGGGGGGCCTTCGAATTATCAATACTTCTGTCCGACAGTATACCGGCGCCTGGCAGGATAGGCCCCGAACGACACCCGTCTGACGCACGTTTATGAATCATGACGTGCGAACATACATCATGACGACCAGCCCCGAGAAGTTAAGACGGCGCGTCGACGAACTCGAATCGACCGTTCGTGGACTCACCCAGGAACTCGTCGAAGCCAACGAGCGCATTCGCCAACTCGAGGAGGAAAACGAGGAGACCACCGAGACGACCGTCGCCGGGGACGAGGAGGAGGAGACAACCGCGACGGACGAATCGACCGAACCCGGGGTCGGCATCGACCTTGCGTCCGGGACCGAAACTGACACCGGTGAGGAGACAGGAGAGGAAACAGACGACATAATCGTCGCCTGAGCGCACCCCCAATGCACATCCAACGGCTCGTTTTGGACGACTTCAAGAGCTTCGGGCGACCGACGGAGATTCCGTTTTACGAGGATTTTACGACCGTCAGCGGGCCGAACGGCTCTGGCAAATCAAACATCATCGACGCCGTCCTGTTCGCACTGGGGCTCGCACGAAGTCATGGCATCCGGGCGGAGAAGCTCACCGACCTCATTTACAACCCCGGGTTCGAGGACGACGAGGTCGGTGCCGGGCCGAACGAGGCCAGCGTCGAGGTAGTGCTCGACAACGAGGACCGGGCGCTCACACGGGAGCAGGTCGTCGCCGCCGCCGGCTCCGAGGACATCGGCGACGTCGACCGGATCCGCATCAAGCGCCGCGTCAAGGAGACCGAGGCGAACTACTACTCCTATTACTATCTCAACGGCCGGTCGGTCAACCTCTCGGACATCCGCGACCTCCTCTCGCAGGTCGGCGTGACGCCGGAGGGGTACAACGTCGTCATGCAGGGTGACGTGACCGAGATCATCAACACCACGCCCTACCGGCGCCGGGAGATACTCGACGAGATCGCCGGCGTCGCGCAGTTCGACGCAAAAAAGGAGGACGCCTTCGAGGAACTCGACGCGGTGAAAGATCGCATCGAGGAGGCCGAACTCCGCATCGAGGAAAAGCAGGGCCGCCTGGAAGAACTCGAGGACGAGCGCGAGACCGCTCTGGAGTACCGGGAGCTGCGCGAGGAGAAAGCGGAGTACGAGGGGTACCGCAAGGCCGCCGAACTGGAGGACAAACGCGAGGAACTCGCGGGCGTCGAAGCCGACATCGAGGCCCGCGAGGACGAACTCGCGGACCTGCGGGAAATCTTAGAAACGAAGAAGGACCGCGTCATCAGGCTCGAGGACGACCTCGAGAAACTCAACCGCGAGATCGAGCGCAAGGGCGAGGACGAACAGCTACAGCTCCAGCGGGAGATCGAGGAGATCAAGGGTGAGATCAGCCGCCTCGAGGGTGAGATCGGCGCTTGCGAGGACCGCATCGAGGAGGCCGAACACGACAGACGCGAGGCGTTCGTCAAGGTCGACCGCAAGCAGGAGGAGGTCGACGCGACCGAAGAGGAGATCGCCGACGCGAAAACCGAGAAGGCCTCGCTGAAAGTAGAAAAGAAACACAAGGAGAGCGAACTCGAAAGCATAGAGGCCGAGATAGCGGAGATCGGCGCGGAGTACGAGGAGCTGAAGGCCGACCTCGACGGAAAGAAGGAGGCTCTCGAGGACGCGAAATCCGCGAAGAACGAACTCCAGCGCGAGCAGGATCGCCTGCTCGATGAGGCGCGACGGCGGTCGACCGAACGGGAGGATGCCGAATCGGAGATCGAGGCCGCCCGCGAGCGGATCCCCGAGATCGAGGCCGAGATCGCGGATCTGGAGGACGAACTTGAGAAAGCGCGACACAACGAGTCCGAGATGGCGAGCGTGCTTTCCGATCTCCGGGCGGAGCGGGAGGAGTTGAAAGACTCCCTGTCGACGATCGAGGAGGGACTCAGACGCAAGCGCGAGGAGTACGCCGAGCTAGATACGAAGGCGAGTCGGACGGGTGACGACTCCTGGCCGCGCGCGGTGTCGACGGTGCTTTCGGCAGGCATGGACGGCGTTCACGGTGCCGTCGGGCAGCTGGGAAGCGTCGACGACCGGTACGCCACCGCCTGTGAGACCGCCGCCGGTGGCCGGCTGGCGAACGTCGTGGTCGACGACGACGGCGTCGGCCAGAGCGCGATCGAGTACCTGAAGTCCCGAAACGCCGGCCGGGCGACCTTCCTCCCGCTGACGGAGATGGACGACCGCTCGCTGCCCCGGCTGCCAAACCGGGAGGGCGTGATCGACTTCGCCTACGAGCTCGTCGACTTCGAGGAGGCGTACACGGGCGTGTTCTCCTACGTGCTGGGCGAGACGGTCGTCGTCGACACGATGGCGACCGCGCGGGCGCTGATGGGCGAGTACCGCATGGTCACCCTCGATGGCGACCTCGTGGAACGCTCGGGGGCGATGACCGGCGGCTCCGGCGGGGGCTCGCGGTACTCCTTCTCGAAGTCGGGGACGGGCCAGCTAGACCGCGTCGCCGCCCGGATCAAGGAACTCGAGGAGAAACGTGCCGGCGTTCAGGAGGACATCAACTCGGTCGAATCGCGCATCGAGAACGCCCGCGAAAAGAAGTCGGAGGCCACAGAGGAGGTCCGGAAGATCGAGACGGCGATCGACGGGCTGGAGAACGACCGCGAGGAGATCGAGACGCGGATCGACGACCTCGAGGAGCGGCTCGCGGAGATCGAACGGGAACGCGAGGAGGTCGACGACCGGATGGGGGAAATCGAGGCCGACATCGCGGATCACGAGGCGGAGATTGCCGACATCGAGGCCGACATCGCCGACATCGAAGCCGAACTCGCGGACTCGAGGATTCCGGAACTCTCCGCGGAGGCCGACGACCTCCGGGCGGAAATCGAGACCCTGGAGGACGGCATCGACGACATCGACGGCCGGCTGAACGAGCTCGAACTCAAACGGGAGTACGCCGAGGAGGCGATCGAGGACCTCCAGGGGAGCGTCGAGGCGGCACAGAACCGGAAAGCCGAGGCCGAGGAGCGCATCGCGGAGTTGGAGGCGGCCATCGAGGAGAAGGGGGTGGTGCTCGAGGAGAAACACGCCGAGGTTGCCGACCTAGAGGACGAACTTACCGAACTCAAAGACGAACGCGAGGGGCTCACGGAGAGCCTCCGGACGGCGACGGAGGCACGCGACGAGACCATGGCCGACGTCCGGAGCACCGAGCGCCGGATCGAGCGACTCCGGGAGGAGGCGAACGGGCTCGAAGCCGAGATCGCCGACCTTGAGGAGGCGGTGGGAGAGTACGATCCCGGGGCGATCCCCGACCACGAGGAGGTAACCGACACCATCGAACGCATCGAGGGGAAGATGGAGGCCCTCGAACCCGTTAACATGCGTGCGATCGACGCCTACGAGGAGGTCGAAGCCGAACTCGCGGATCTGCAGGAACGGAAGGCGACGCTCGTCGAGGAACGGGAGGGGATTCAAGAGCGCATCGACTCCTACGAGCGCCAGAAAAAGGAAACGTTCATCGAGACGTTCGAGGCGATCGACGAGCAGTTCCGGGACGTCTTCGAGCGCCTCTCGGATGGGACCGGCGAACTCCACCTCGAAAACGAGGATGATCCCTTCGAGGGCGGCCTGACTATGAAGGCCCAGCCGGGCGACAAGCCGGTCCAGCGGCTGGATGCGATGTCCGGCGGCGAGAAGTCGCTGACGGCGCTTGCGTTCATTTTCGCCGTCCAGCGACACAACCCCGCGCCCTTCTATGCGCTCGATGAGATCGACGCCTTTCTGGATGCCGCGAACGCCGAGCGGGTCGGCGAGATGCTCGACGAACTCGCCGCCGACGCCCAGTTCGTCGTCGTCTCCCACCGCTCGGCCATGCTCGAACGCTCCGAACGGGCCATCGGCGTGACGATGCAGGAGAACAACGTCTCCTCGGTGACGGGGATCGCCATGGCCGACGGCGGGGCGGGCGGGGACGACGATCGTGACACGGGTGATCCACCTGAAACGCGGGGTGCACCCGATGACTGAACTCCCCGACGGTGGCGTTCCGATGGTGTCGGAAGGGGGTAGCCTGCCCGGCGGCGGGGACCTCCCCGGGGAGGACGCCGAGGGCGAGCCGATCGAACTGCTCGTCCGACTCGCCGAGGAGGGTGAGATCGACCCGTGGGACATCGACATCGTCCGCGTGACCGACAAGTTCCTCGACGAACTCGATCGATCGGACCTCCAAACGTCGGGACGGGCGCTGTTCTACGCGAGCGTCCTGTTGCGGATGAAATCCGACGCCCTGCTCGACCCCGACGAATCCGAGGAGCCCGACCCGGAGCCCTGGGAACAACCGCTCGAGGGCGGGGGCGGGATGCAGGCGCCGCCGGGAGAGGATCCGATGGCGACCCTGGAGGGCGAACTCGACCGCCGCCTCGACCGCAAGCGCGCCCGCGGGACGCCGGAGACGCTCGACGAACTCGTGCGCGAACTCCGGGAGGCCGAGCGGGACTCCTGGTGGAAGGACTCGCGTACCTACGACACCACCGGATCGCCCCGTGGCTTCCAGCGGGGAACACAGACGCTCGATTACCGTGCGACCGACGACCGCAGGGAGGACGGCGAGCCGACCGCCGGAGCAGTCACCGAAACCGCACACGCCGAGGACATCGAGGAGACCATCGCGGACGTGACTGCAGTGCTCGACACCCACTACGACGCCGGGCGCGAGGAGGTCATGTTCCGGGAGGTCGACGACGCCGGGGCCTCGCGCGCGGAGACGTTTCTGGCAGTCCTGTTTCTGGCACATCAGGGGGGGGTCGAACTCCAGCAGGACGAGTTCTTCGGCGATCTCTGGGTGCGCGAGTGTTAATCCTCGATCGGGATCCACCCCGAGTCGAGGCCGGCCTCGTGCAGGAGCCAGCGCTGCTGGCGGCCGCCAGGAACCGGTCTGACCTCGACCGTCACCGCGAACAGCGGTTCGACCGTGGCCCGGAGCGGAGAGGTGTCCGAGAGGTGGGCGTGTCCCATGCCGGCCGCCTCGCGGATCCGTTCGGTCACGGTTTCGAGAAAGGCGGTCAGGCTATCGGACCTGTCTGGGGCGAGCACGCCGAGGTCGCCCAGGCACACCCGGAGTTCACCCGGCTCCAGGCCGCCGGCCTCGAGGCGGTCGATACGGTCGATCAGTTCGCCGGCGACCGAATCGAGGTCCGTGGCGCCCGGGAGAGACGGCTCGCCGTGGGGTGCCGACGCGGCGCTCGCCGCCCGCACGTCGCCCACGCCAGCGCGAACGAACGGGGAGACGCTTCCGGACCCCGGGTGTGGATCGTCGTGGGTGTCGACGACGAGGCGCTCTCGACCCCGGTCGTCGTCGCCGAGCAGACTCTTACACCGTGCCATCCCGGCGTCAGGACCGACGACGAGAAGGGTACAACCACGGCGTTTGAGCACCTTGAGCTCCCCCGCGAACGCTCCGGAGGATCGATCGGCCGTTTCCATCTTATTCGGAGTATTTTTTGCGTAAACACTTAATATTTTCTTTTCTAATGACTCGTGAAAAGTCGAGGGGAAGTGGCGAACGTTCATATACTGTCGGACAGAAGTATTGATAATTCGAAGGCCCCCCGTCCCGGGGGTTCGATTATCAATGTCTCTGTCCGACAGTATACTGTCGGCCGTGACTCGATGGAGATATTCGTCACCCCGGGGTGGCGAATTCCTCCACGAACTTACAGCCGACAGTATCAAACCCACGGCGCCCGTATATATCGATGATGCGCCTCGACGCGTACATCGAGGAGATGGAACCCGACGAGGAGGCGCGGCGGCGCCGCCTCGCCGAGGAGAAATCCTACGAGATCCTCGACCACCTCGATACCGTCGAGGATCGCTTCTCCGAGGCGTTGTCGGGTGACACGCTCGTGGGGAGCACCTCCCCCGAGGTGTTCGTCGGGCGCTCGAACTACCCGGAGGTGTCGACCGGCATCCTCTCGCCGGTCGGGGAGGAGGATCGCGCCGCGGAGTTCGAGACCAGCGGCGCGTGGTACGCCCGAGGGCTGGACATCGACGACGTCCTGGGGTACCGGACGAGTCTGCTCAACTCCGATCGATCCACGCACGCGAAGGTGGGGGACTCCTGGAGCGGGTTTCTCGGCGTCCAGCGGGAGGTGGCGATCGCGGACCGCCCCGTCGATGTCGAGATCGGGCTCTCGGAGACGCCCGAGATGGACCTCTCGATCGACGGCGTAGGGACGCCGACCGGCCCCCGGGCGCGCGCCGAGTCAGCGAGTCTGGGAGAGAACCCACACGTTCCCCGGCAGGTGAAAAAGACCCTGGAGGACGACGACTGGCGCGCCCAGGGCGCGATGACGTACCTCTACCGGCGCGGGTTCGACGTGTACGAGATCAATACGATCCTGTCGGCAGGGGCGCTCGGCCGCGGGGAGAACCGGCGGCTCGTCCCGACGCGGTGGTCGATCACTGCCGTCGACGACACGGTCGGCCAGTTCCTTCGGGGACGGATCCGTAACGCCCGCGAGATCGACGAGACGCAGGTGTGGGCGAACGAGTACATGGGCAACCGCTACTGGGTGGTGTTGACGCCCGGTTCCTGGGAGTTCGAACTCGTCGAGATGAAATGCCCGGGCAGCATCTGGAACCAGGATCCCGCCGGCGAGACGTGGATGGGGAGCGCCCACGAAGGATACGAGGGTCGCACCGGCTACGTCGAGGAGACCGCTGGCGCCTACTACGCGGCGCGGCTGGGCGTTCTCGAACACCTCGCTGACATCGACCGGCAGGCGAAGGTGCTGGTTTTGCGGGAAGTCTCGGACGACTACTGGGCGCCCGTCGGCGTCTGGCAGATCCGCGAGAGCGTCCGGAACGCCTTCGAGGGGGCGCCGGGAATCGCCGGGACGTTCCACGGCGCGGTCCGGGCGGTTGCGGACGAGCTCCCGGTGTCGCTCCCGGCGCTGCGCCGGAAGTCCCACCTCGTCTCCGGACTCCAGACTGGATTGGCCGATTTTACCGGTGTTCCTCGGTGACGTCCTCGAGGTTGACGATTCCTTCCGGGACGCGGTAGGCGACGAGGACCTCCCGGTCCGCGTCCGGGGCGTCTTCGGTCTTGTCCACGGAGTATGCGACGTACCGGCACTCCTCGCGGTCGAACGTCAGCGTCGAGTAGCCCCAGTTGTGGCTGTTGAAGAACTCGAGGTGGGGGTTCATCGCCGGAACGAGCCACGACAACAGCGGTCCGGTAAGATCGCCCCGCAGTCCTCGCGCGAGGTGGAGCGCCTCGGCGACGTTCGTGGAAGTGAGAGCCGGCGTCATGAACTCGACGCCGAACCGCTCGCCCTTGGCGACGCCCTGTCCCCCGGTGACGCGCCCGGGATAGGAACTCTGCTGGTAGCCGGCGATGTAACAGTGCATGTCCCCGGTGACGGTCACGAAGTTGTCGACGTCCGCACCGGCGATCGTTTCCGCGATCTGCTGTCGCTCGCGGGTGTAGCCGTCCCACCCGCCCTGGACGGGATAGACGGACAACGGGCCCATGCCGAGGCGGAACGGCATCGTCAACACCTCGTCAGCCCAGACCGTCCAGGTCGCGTCGGAGTCGGTGACGGTTTCGAGCACCCACTCGCGCTGTTCGTCACCGAGCATGGACCGCCCGGGTGGCTCCCGGTGGGGCCCGACGTTGTCGACCGTCGGAATGGCCTCGCGGGGCGGGTCCCGGAAGAGGCGTTCGTCGGTCAGCACGAGGTTGACCAAGTCGCCGAACCGGAGCCGCCGCCAGAGGCGGAACCGCTCCTGGAGGGACTCCCCGGCGGGGTCGTACTCGATTCTGGCTGGCATGTACTCCCACCAGCCGTGCATCGCGTCGGCGATCAGTTCGGTCATGAACGCCGGGTCGTCGCTGCGGGGGTGGTTGCCCGCTGGCGCGTTGGCGTCGTCGTCCCAGTAGACGTCGTCGACCATTTCGTGGTCGTCCCACCCGGCGATGAGGGTGTGTGCCTCCAGCGCCTCCTGCATGAACCGGTCTTCCCGGTAGGTCCGGTACAGATACCGGTAGTCCCGGAGCCCCCAGGCGTGGTCGTGGCCGCTGGGGAGTGACTTCTCCCGGCCCGGGTAGTCGTAGGAGCCGAGTCCTTTGAACGCCCCGGCGTCCGACTCGTAGATGAAATCGCCGAGGTGAACGATGAAGTCGACGTCTTCCTCGGCGACGTAATGCAGGGCGGGATAGTAGCCGTTGAGGTAGTCCTGGCAGGTCAGTACGGCAAAGGAAACTGACTCGGGTGCGTCCTCCGGTCGGGGCAGGGTCTGACACCGGCCGGTCCGTGAGGCGACCCCGTCGTAGACGAACTGGTAGTGGTACTCGCTGTCGGGGTCGAGTTCACCATCGAGATCCACCTTTATCGTGTAGTCGTGGGCGGCAATGGACTCCCGGGACTCGACGACCCCCTCGTAGACGACCGCATCGAACGCCGGGTCGCTGGCCACCCTCACGGCGAGTGGTTCTGACTCGGTGAACGAATCCGGCGCGATACGGGTCCAGAGAATGACGCCGGTGGGTGTCGGCCCGCCGCTCGCGACGGACTGGGGAAACGTCTCGTCGGCGTCGGCGGTCTCGTCGACGTCGAACTCCGCGGACGGACCGACCTCCTCCGTCGTAACCGCTCGTGAGAGGTCGTGTGAGTCGAGTTCCGAGAGCAGGGTCGCGTAGTCGTCTCCGCCCCGCGCAGGTTCGTCGATTCCCTCCGGGACCGTCTCCTCCGCCATGTGCAAGGTTGGCGCGCTGGCCGTAATGTGCTTCCCGATTCCGGGACGACCTATACGGGTCGACAGAAGTCCTGATAGATATTCGCCGGGTACGGTGGAGGCTAATTCTATCAACAGTTCTGTCGACCCGTATACGCCGGCGTCGCGACGACGGCGAGATGAGCCTCGTGAGCCGGGTCGAGGCGCTCGCGTTCGAGAACGTCGTACCCCTCCCGCAGTGTCGACAGGGTCGACTCGAAGACGGCCTCGGGCGCGGCCGTGACGTCCTCGCTTCTGGCCTTGATCGCCAGCGCGAGTCGGCCGTCCTCCGCGAGAAACCGCCGGTTCGCCAGCGCCACCTCGGCCTGCCCCCGGGTGGCGACGTCCTGCACCAGCAGATCCACGCCCGCCTCGACGACGTGGGCGTAAGTTTCGGGCTCGCGGGCGTCCTCTAGGAGTGGGAACAGGTTCGGCCGGTTCCGTGCCACCCCGACCAGGTCCCGCATCGGGCGGGGAGCGAACTCGACGGCGTAGGTCGGGCCGGCGACGTCAGCGACGTGACTCGCCGTCGTCCCCGCCGCCGCGCCGAGATAGAGGACGGTCCCGCCGGCGGCGAGTCCCGTCTCCATGCCCCGGTCGAGCATGGTTCCGAGCTTCGACCGGGTGGTGTCCCAGGAGCGGAACGCCCCGTCAGTGGGTTCGCCGTAGACGGGCTCGCCCCGCGTGGCGAGTCGGCGTTTGCCGTCGATGTCGCGGTAGAGAACGCCATCGGGGAGGGTCACTGTGCTCCCCGCGATCGGATCCGCTCGATTCGTTCGTCCAGTTCCGCGTCAATGTCGGGCTTTCGCTCCCCCGAGTAGTGGTCCACGCGCGCCGCGATCGTGAGTTTGCCGGCGAGAGCACGCGCTGTGGAGCCCCGCTCCTCCGGGCGGGTCCCCCGGACGTACTCGTGGGTGTAGATGACGCCGTGCTTTGGCGACGTGGCCCGCCCCTGGAGGTGGGCGAAGAGGGCGTCCTCGGCGCCCAGCACCTGGACCGTGCCGCTCGGCATCCTCGCGAGGCTCTCGAGTCCGCCGGCGAGGGCGATCAGGCGAGCCCCGAGGACGGGTCCGGCAATCGCGGCGAGGTTGGGTGCGATGGAGGGGGTCTCGGCCTCGACGAACGCCCGGAGCGCCTCGCGCTCGGCCTCCAGGTCGACGATCCGTTCTGCGAGCGCGACGATCCGTTCCTCCGTCGAGCCATCGGGATCGCGGTCGGCGACCTCGCGGGCGTACGCGACGCCGGTGTCAGCCTCGTCGAAGGCGCTCCCGCCCCACTCCGCGAGGCGCTCGGCCAGTTCGTTCGTCGTCTCCGCCAGCTCGTCCATGGTGCGAACGCCGTGTATCAGCTGCTGGTCCGCCGACCGTTCCCGTTCGCGGGCCGCCTCCCGGGCAGCGTGGACGGTCGCCTCGTGCAGTATGCCGTAGTAGTCCTCCTCGTCGTCCGCGAATCCGGCCTCGACTGCGGCCGCGGGCCAGTCCGCAGGCGATTGGGCTGACCCGGTTTCGATGGCCGACCGGGCGGCAGCGTCGTCTCTGCGGTCGATCCCCTCGAACCAGCCCCGTTCGGTGTCTCTTTCGCTCACGTGTGCTCTCTGACCTCCGGACCGGTCGTGCGTCACTCTTGTCGACGGCCCCCAGGCTTGAAAGTGTCGGGGACCGCCTGCTCGGTGGGGCCCGTCATAGCGTTCAAGAGGGTGCCGGGCGTCCGGTGGGACGATGCGGGCAACACGACGGGACGTACTGGCTGCGGGGGCGGTCTGTGCATCGGGGTGTGTCACTGCACCCCGCCAGGCAGACGTGCAGTCACCCACGACGTCCGCTGACGCGCGAATCGACTTCGTCGGCGACATGATGCTGGGCCGGCGGGTGAACGGCCGATGGACCGGGCAGGAGCCGGCGAACGTGTGGGGGTCCACGCTGCAGCGGCTCCGAGCCCTCGACGGACTGATAGCGAACCTCGAGTGCTGTATCTCCGAACGCGGCCGGCGCTGGCCGAACAAGACCTTTTATTTCCGGGCTGATCCGGCGTTCGCGGTGCCCGCACTGGAAGCGGCCGACGTGTCGGCGGTGTCGATCGCGAACAACCACATTCTCGATTTTCGTGCGCCCGCGCTCCGGGACACGCGGAGCCACCTCACCGACGCCGGCATCGCCCACGCAGGGGCGGGGACCGACCGCGACACCGCGCTCGACCCCGCCGTCGTCGACGCCGGGGGACTGACCGTGGGGACGGTGGCGTTCACCGATCGGCGGGCGTCGTTCGCCGCCACCGAGGCCGGGGCGGGGACGGCGTACGCGACGCTTGAGGTGTCCGATCCTTCGACCAGACTGGCAGTCGAGTCCGCGCTCGACCGCGCCGGCGCGCACGACCCGGATCTGCTCGTCGCGTCGCTGCACTGGGGGCCGAACTGGGAGACCTCACCCGACGACGACCAGCAGGCGTTCGCCCGCTGGCTGATCGACCATGGCGTCGACGTCGTCCACGGCCACAGCGCGCACGTCCTCCAGGGCGTCGAGACCTATCGCGGCCGGCCGATCCTGTACGACTGTGGCGACTTCGTCGACGACTACAGCCGGAAAGACGGGTTCCACAACAAGCACAGCGCGCTCTTCGAGGTGGACGTGACCGACGGTCGCCTCGCCGGACTCCGGATCGTGCCGATCAGGATCGAGAACGAGGCGGCCACGCTCGCCGGCGGGGAGGCGGCTTCGTGGGTCCGGGAGGCGATACGCCAGCGGTCCGAGCAGTTCGGGACGACCGTCGAGCGTGCGGGCGACGGAGTGTCCGTCCCGCTGGAAGCGCAGTGAACTACCCCACCCTGCTCGCGCTGACGCGCTCGCTGAGGGTGGGGCTTC
>JBDGQL010000212.1:0-12844 GCA_042219105.1 Karumarchaeum halophilus (SeqCode)
AGCGGATCATCGCTGCGGTCGACGAACTGGCCGGAATCGGGCGGCGTGCACGCCAAGTCGACCGGATACTGTCGAAAGACGATACGTTGACCGAGGTCGACATTACTCAGACGCTGCGTGAGACTGTCGAGGCGATGGAACCGACTGCGGGTGACGTGGCGGTGACCACCGAGTTCCCGAGAGAGGCGCGCCTGGTGACCGACAAAGAGACGGTAACGATGGCCGTCGAGAGCGCGCTGGAGAACGCACTCGAGCACGCAACGTCGGCCGTAACAGTCAGGATCGAGGCTCGTCCGGAGGAGTGTGTTATCACGATTGTCGACGACGGCCCCGGTATTCCCGAGGAAGAGCTCATGCCGATCGAAGCCGAGAGCGAAACGCGTCTTCAGCACGGGAGAGGCCTCGGCCTGTGGCAACTCCGGTGGTGTGTGGATAATCTCAACGGGGAACTGTCCTTCGAGACGGGCACGGGGACGACCGTCCGCATCACGGTACCCGATCGACGTGAATCAGGCTGCCCTGATGCACGTCACTAGCCGTTCTCGACGGGCGATCTTTCGGGGAGATCGATGACGACTGTGGCGCCGCTCTCGGTCTCGCGGCGAGACAGTTCTCCGCCCATCTTCTGTACTGTCCACTTGGTCGCCCACAGCCCCAGACTCGTCGCGTGGTCGTGGACCTCCTCTCTGCCAGCCTCGATGACCTGCCACTCGGCGTCGGGGATGCCCGGGCCGTTGTCGCTGACGAGAAGCCGGATCTCCGACTCCCGCTCGATCCCCCGAATCTCGACGATCGGTGACGGGTTTTCGTTGTGTTCGACGGCGTTGTCCACGAGATTCCGGAGCGCGAATCGAAACAGTTCGCGGTTTATCGGGAGTTCGATCGTCGGGACCTGGACCGTCACGGAGACATCCGGCCGGTCCTGGGTGGCAGTTTCGGCCACCTCGGTGACGAGTTGCGCGACGTTCACCACTGACTGGTCGGCCGAGGAGTTCCGCGTCAGCCGCTCGACCCGGCGGGCATCGGCACTCAATTGTGTCATCTGGTCAGTTACTTCGAGAATCCGTTCGACCGATTCATCGGCCCTTGTTGTCTCCCGGTTCTCGTTCCCGTGCTGGAGCACGAACTCGGCGTGTGATCTGATGACGTCGAGGTCGTTCCGGATGTTGTGCCTGAGGATGCGGTTGAGAACCTGCACCCGCTGTCGGAGCATCTCCCGGCCGGTTACGTCAATAAGCGTTGCCGTCTCTCCGACCGTCCGGTCGTGACTCGTCGTTACCGTCGAGACGCGGGGGTCCAAGCGCTTGTACCCCTGGTCGGTCCAACACTCCACGGTCGATACCTCCCGGAGGGTGCCGAGGTCGGCCCCGACGACGCCCTCGATATCTTGACCGTTGAGGTCGACCCCGAACAGGCGCTCGGCCTGCCGGTTAGAACGGACGATCGCGCCCTCGGTATCGAGCACGAGGACGGCCTCGTTGAGGTCCTCGATCACCGTGCGCTCGCCGAGTCTGGTCGTCCCAGGACGCGTGGCGAGCACGTCGTAGCGGGCGACTGCCACCGGCAACGCGGCGGCAGCCGCGAGAAAGTGGAGGCTGGCCAGCAGCTCTCGCGTCAACACGTTGGATAAACTCACCACCTGGATGCCGATCACCAGAATCGCGACGGGGAGGATCACGATGACCCCACTGGCGACCGGGACATTGCCATGGCGGTACGCTGCGGTGAGGGCCAGGCCACTCGAGACGAACGTGACCGCGACGAATCCGAGTAGCAGCGTTGAGGCCGCCAGGAGCACCGACGAGTAGGACTCCTGTGACGGTTGGAGGGCCCCGGCTGCGACTGACACGTACACCACGAAGAGTACGGCGACGAGCGACCCCATCGTGAGGACACGCCAGCGCGTCATAATGTCTGTTGTAGCTGTTTACCGGTGATCGCCACCCCCGGTGGCGGCGAGCACCGGTAAGAGACTACAACAGACATTATCAGGAGGTCCCCGCGGCCGGCGTACCGGATGGCGAACACGTTCCAGGGAACGAACGCCACGAGGAACGTCAGGAGTGGCACGACGCTGATCACGCCCGCCCGGAGCGGCCCCGCGGCAACTGGCAGGCCTACCGCTCCAACGGCGATCACTATCGTGACTGCGGCGAACGGCCGGAGAAGGTCCTCCTGGACGCGGTTGGATCCCTCCGCGAGGGCGCGGAACGACCAGACGCCAGTTCCTCCGGCGATGGCACCGGCCAGCCCGGACAGCACGACGCTCCCGGACAGCGTCACTTCCGACGCCAGAACGACCGCCGACCCACTCTGATTCGTCAACATGAGTCTGCTAGCCCACGTACGCCTCGGTGACGTTCGCGATCATCGTTTCGACAGCCCGCTCGGGCTCGGTCCGCCCGGTGACGACTGACTCGATGGCGTTCTCGTACTCCCTCGCAATCGCCGTATAGATCGGAACGCTCGGCCGCGCGACGCCGTGTTCGAGAAACCGCCGGAACTGCTGGTGATAGGGGGTGTCCGGACTGTACAGGGTTTCGTCGTCGTACAGCGACTGCCGGGTCGGGAGTAGCGCCGCCGATTCGCAGTACCGTCCCATCGATGCCGGCTCGACGAACTTTGAGATGAACTGCTTCACTGCCGCGGCGTCGCCCTCGTTGCCCTCGCGGAACGCACCTTCGGCGAACCCGCCAACGCCAGTGGCGAACTGGTCGGACTCCATCATCGGGATGTGCGCGACCCGCCAGCGCTGCCAGCGATCGCCGTCGACCCGGTTTTTGAAACTGCGCTCGATCTGGTCGTTGTTTCCGATGAACATCGCGAGCTGGTCGTTGCGCCCTCTGCGCGCGAGTTCCTCGACGCTGGAGATGTCGGCCACCCCCTCTGGTGTGACACCGGTGTCGACGAGTTTACGAAGAAAGGAGAGGGTGTTAACCAACGCCGTCCGGTTGCCGTCCCGGTCGAGCACCGGCGCGCCGTTTTCGTCGACGAGTTCGCCTCCCTGTCCCCAGAAGTACGGCAGGTTGTCGAAGGCGGTGCCCCGGAACAGGAACGGAGTGATGTCCTCGCCGTCGGCGATATCCCGTCCCAGTCCCAGCACGTCGTCCCAGGTTCGCGGAGGTGACCCGTCGCCGTACCGGTCAATCAGGTCCTGCCGGTAGTAGAGGCATCCACACCCGGTGTACTTCCAGGCGGCGAGCAGATCGCCATCTTGGATCGCCGTCTCCCGAACAAACGGAAAGAAGTCGTCGATGTCCTCGACGTAGTCGTTCAGCGGCTGGAGATACTGGTAAAACTCCGGGGCCCAGACGGAGTCAATCGTCGCACCATCGGGGGCGTTCCCCCGCGACGCCCGCGTCAGGAGGCCGTCGCGCCATCGGTCGGGCGCTGGATACGTGATGTTGACCCGGTAGTCCGGGTGGGCGCGTGCCCACTCCTCGTGTTGTGCCCGCAGGGCTGGCGTGGCCGCGGGCTGTGCGCTCTCCTGTCTGAGCGTCCTGTAGAACGGCCCGGTGAGGGGGGACAGCTCGGGCTGGTTGTTGCCGGACTGTGCCGGCATGTAGAACCGGCTCGTCCAGTAAGACAGCGTTGTCGACCCTTTCCCGATCCTGTCGTAGGTCACCAGCGGATCGGATTCGTCAAACTGCCTCACCTGCACTGACACTCCCGGGATTCCCGTGCATCCCGAGAGAAGGCTGGCGGCCGCCCCTGCACCTCCAGCGAGCGCTTCTCGTCTTGACGCGGCCGCGTCGATGTCCGGCAGTTGATCCATTTTTATCAACCCACCGTGTAGTCAACATCACATCTACGGGTCGACAGAAGTCCTGATAGATATTCGCCGGGTACGGTGGAGGCTAATTCTATCAACAGTTCTGTCGACCCGTATCTGCTCCCGATCAGTAACTAGTTCTTTCGTCTTCCGAGTACTTAACACCGGCGTGAGTTGGTGGTGATGGCCTGTGATGTCTGTACGCTCCAATTCATCCAACCTGTACACGCCACTGGTCTTCCCGAAGTGCCGACTTCTTCAGAACGATCATAATATCGTTTTTCTGACAGTATTAGAAGTGCCCGAACTTGTCGCGCCGGTACACATCGACGTTGACCGAGGTGGGGGGATCCTGGGTGGCCGCGAAGACGACCGCGTCCGCGACCTCGTCGGGTTCGGTCACCTCGCCGGAATCGTAGGCATCCGCCATCGAGTCGTCGTCCTCGAAGCCGAACTCCGTGCGGACCTCGGTGGGGTTGATCGTCGAGACCGCGATCCCGTCCTCGCCGATCGACCCCGCGAGGCTGCGCGCGAACCCCTGGATCCACCACTTCGTCGCCGCGTACAGCGGGGTCTCCGGGCGGGGATACTGCCCGGCGAAACTGGAGAGAAAGATCAGCGCGCCCGACGTCTCCCGGAGATGGGGGATCGACTCGCGGGCGGTGAAGAAGGCGCCGTCGACGTTCACGTCCATCACCTGGCGGTACGTGTCCGTGTCCATCTCCTCGATTGCGCTACTCCGGCCGAGACCGGCGTTCGCGACGACGACGTCGAGGCGGCCAAAGGCCTCGACGCTCTCCTCGATGAGGGCGGCCACCTGGGTGTCGTCGGTCACGTCCGCGGTGACGACCAGCGCTTCGCCGCCGGCGTTCTCCACGTCCGCCGCCACTTCGCGGAGTCGTTCCTCGCGACGCGCCGAGAGGGTGACACGCGCCCCACGATCCGCGAGCGCGCGCGCAGTCGCCGCACCGATGCCCGAACTCGCCCCGGTGACGATCGCCGTCGCCTCCTCGAGTGATCCGTTCTCGACCATGGGACAACCTCACGGGCGCCGGTGTTAGTCGTTTCGCGTCGCCGGGGTGAGCGGTGGCCGGCGCGTGTCAGGGGCGATCAGGTGCCGATCTCGACGCCGGTGAACTCGAACCGGGCGCCTCCGGCGTTACTGCCGGTGACGGTGACCGACCACCCGTGTGCCTTGGCTAGTTCGTCGACGATGGAGAGTCCCAGTCCGGTGCCGCCTTCTCCGGTCGAGTAGCCGTGATCGAGAACGCGTTCGCGATCCTCGGTCGGGATGCCGCTCCCGTCGTCCGCGACGTAGAACCCCCCGGCGTCCGGCAGGAGTCCGACGGTCACCGCCACCGGATCGTCGTTGTGCTCGACCGCGTTCCGGAACAGGTTCTCGAAGACGTTCCGCAGCAGGTCCGGGTCACCGGTCACGACGGCGCCGTCGAGGGCCATCTCGAGGGTCGCGTCGTCGGTCCGGGTAGTCCCCCAGGACTCGGTGACGAGTCGTTTTAGCTCGATCTCCTCGGTGTCGTCGACGACGGTATCCGCTCGTGCCATGGTCAGCAGGTTCTCGATCATCGCCTCCATACGCTCGTGGGCGTCGCTGACGTCGTCGAGACGGTCGACATCGCCGGTCTCCTTGGCCAGCTGCACGTTCCCGATGGCGACGTTGAGCGGATTCCGCAGATCGTGGGAAACGATGGATGCGAACTCCTCCAGCCGGTCGTTCTGGCGCTGGAGGTGCCGTTCGTTCTGCTTCCGGGCCGTGATTTCGTGGAGGAGGACCGTCCGTCCCCACTCGCCCCGTTCACTGACGGGTGAGATGGCGGCCGAGAAGTGTCGCCGCTCGCCCGCAAGCGTGGCCGCGAACTCGAAGTTCGCTTCGGTCGCACTCACGAGACGGGATCGCGGCTCGTCGGGAACCGCCGAGAAGAACGCATCGGCCGGAGTGCCGACGTACCCCGGGTCCGAGCCGAACAGTTCACGGGCGCGCCTGTTGGCGTCGACCACGCGGTTCTCGTCGTCGAGCGAGATCATCGCGGCGTCCATCTCCGACACAGCGGTCCTGCGGGCCACCGGAACGATGTCGAGAAACTGGGTCCGAAACAGCACCGCCGCCAGGATGGGTACCGCGAGCAGATACCCGAACGGTGTTACGTTGTGTGGTACCTCGAACAGCCCCCAGGTCGAAATGACGCTCCCGACGATGACGGGGACGGCCGCGAGCGACAGCAGGAAAAGCTGTTTGCGCCGGAGTCCCCGCGAGCGGATACCCTCGACCACCAGTAGTGTCTCCCCGGCCAGCGCACACAGGTAACTCGCGGCGGCGTGGGCCCAGAAACCCCCTCCGTACTCGATCAACTCCGAACCGTACATACGCTCCCCGCTCTCAAAGGCCTGTTCGACACCGGGCTGCGCCTCGTATGCGAGCCCGTGGAGTGAGTTCGTCCAGAAAACGAGCTGTGAGAGGAGGATCGCGGCACCCAGCACGACGGCAACGCGGCGGGTGAGGGACGCTCGGTCAGTCACGGCCAGAGCCAGCAACAGCCACCCGGCCGCGGTGAGCTCGACCCCCAGCACGACGACGTTGATACTGTTGGACGCGAGCGTGTAGTTCGACAGGAGGTTCGGCACACTCAGCCCCACCATCCACAGCGCGATGCCGATGGTGATCAGCGCGTACCCGCCGCTCCCGGGGGTGTCCTGGTTGTCGAGCCCCGGTTTCAGGAGGGCCAGCGAGACGCCCCCTGCGGCGATCTGGATGGCACCGACGAACTGTGTGTCGAGCACGGTCCCTGTGGAGATGGCCAGTAAGCGGATAAAAAACCACCCCTGCTACTGGGGCTCACACTTATTGGATCGCCGGACGAACGGTCGTGCATGGAAACCAGACCGCTCGGTGACACCGGACAGGAGAGTTCGATCCTCACGTTCGGAGCGATCATCCTCGACAAACTCGAACAGGAGGGGGCGAACCAGGCCGTCGAGCTCGCGGTGGATCGGGGCGTAAACCACGTCGACGTGGCCCCGACCTACGGCGACGCCGAACTGAAGCTCGCGCCGACGCTCGGGAAGTACCGCGAGGAACTCTTCTTAGGGTGCAAAACGCAAGCGCGGACCCACGAAGGCGCCTGGGAGAAACTCGAGTCGTCGCTGGATCGTCTCGGGGTCGACCAAATCGACCTGTACCAGTTTCACGCCGTCACGGAGCGGGCGGAACTGGAGACGATCACGGACGATGACGGAGCACTCGAAGCGTTCCGCGAGGCGAAAGCGGAGGGGCTGATCGACCACATCGGGCTGACGAGCCACGGTGCACCGGACGTGATCGTTGACGCGATCGATCGCATCGACGATCTGGCGACGGTGATGTTCCCGCTGAACTACGTCGTTCTCGGCAAAGGCGACGAGCACGATTACGGAACGGTACTTGATCGCGCTACTGAGGCGGGCCTGGGCACGATCGGCATCAAGGCGTTCGCGAAGGGGCCATGGCCGGACGACCGCCCCAGACCGGAATGTCCCTACGCCACATGGTACGAGCCACACGACCGGGCGCCGCGGATCCAAGAGTGCGTGAACTTCGCGCTCTCCGGGGATCTCACGACGATCACGAACGCCGGGGACCCGAAACTGTTCTCGATGATACTCGACGCTGCGGAGCGCTTCGAGGAACTCTCCCAGGAGGAGGCAGCCGCGCTGATGGATCGCGCGAGCGGGATGGACACGCCCGTCCCGGCCCGGTGAGGACGGAGGAACGTCGCGTTACACAGTCACGTCCGACCGGAACTCCGGGGTTCCGGAAACGCCGAGGTCGGCCGCGTACAGTCCGCCAGCGCCCTCGCCCTCGACTACGGGGTCGCCCTCGCCGCCGGCGGTCGTTACGTACGCCGTCTCGTACTCCGGGCCGCCGAAGGTGACCGCGGAGACCTTCCGCGCGGGAAGTGCGACGCGGTCGACCTCCTGGCCGTCGGGGTCGTGGCGCACGACACACCAGCCGTTCCAGCGCGCCGACCAGACGTGCCCTTCGGCGTCGACAGTCATCCCGTCGGGCTTGCCCGACCGTCCGGTCGTGTCGACGTACACCGCCGGATCCGAGAGGTCGCCCGTCTCGGGATCGTAGTCGTACCGCCAGATCCGCTGGGCGCTCGTCTCGCTGAAGTACATGTGCTCGTTGTCGGGCGTGAACCCCATTCCGTTGGGCGTCGCGACGCCCTCCACGAGCGTCCGGAGCCGGCCGTCCGTGTCCAGACAGTACAGGTTACCACCCATCGTGCCACAGTACACCCGGCCCCCGGGGTCGGCGATCACGTCGTTGAACCGCGAGTCGGCGTCCTCAGGTATTTCGGGAATCAACGTCTCTACGACCCCGTCGTTCCAGGTCCGGATCGACCCGCCCTCGCCGAAAAGCAGGAGATTGCCGTCCTCCTGAATCGTGAACCCGCCGACGCGCTCGCCCTCGTGGCGGAGTTCGTGGTCACCGGTCGCGGGGTCGTAGCTGTACAGTTCGCCGTCCGGGATGTCGACCCAGTACAGGAGCTTCTGATCGGGGTGCCAGAGTGGTCCCTCGCCCGTCCGGCAGTCGTAGTTCGCGATGAGTTCGGGCATCAACCGGTGTCTCACAGAGGCGGGTAAAAAACGTCCCCCTTGTGGTCGGGGACCGACCGGACGTTGATCTATCAGGACTTCTGTCGACCCGTATCTCTCCCGTGATGTTCTGCCGGCAAATATTAGTCCCCTGTTCCACACTACCTATCATGGCTGATTCCACGGCCATCTTGCACGTTGACGACGACCCCTCGTTTGGGGAGCTGGCGAAGACCTTTCTCGAGCGTGAGAACGACCGGTTCGCCGTCGAGACGGTGACCGGTGCCGATGCGGGACTGGAGCGCATCTCCGATGGACAGCCCGATTGCATCGTCTCGGATTACGACATGTCCGGCATGGATGGGCTGGAGTTCCTGCAGGCTGTCCGAGAAACCCATCCCGACCTCCCGTTCATTCTTTTTACTGGCAAGGGAAGCGAGGAAGTCGCCAGCGACGCCATCGCCGCCGGTGTCACCGACTACATTCGAAAGGGGGGTGGATCCGAACGGTACGAACTGTTAGCCAACCGCATCGAAAACGCTGTCGAGTCACGGCGCGAGGCCAAGCGGGCCGATCGACAGGAGGAGTTGATGCGCCTCACCGAGTTCGCCGGTGACACTGGCGGCTTCGAACTGGACAGAGAGACCAATACTGTCCTGCTGACGGCTGGCACCCGGCGAATAATCGGCCGTCCTGACCAACACGAAGTCCCGCTAAAGGAGGCGCTGGAACTGTTCCATCCGGACGACCGGACAGACATCCGACAAACACTCGACAGAGCGTTCGAGACAGGCGAGGAACTGCACGATACGTGGCGACTCCAGCCGGACGGCGGCGGCGAACGTTTTCTGGACGTGACAATTACTCCGGTCGTCGAAAACGGAGAGGTGACGAAGCTCCGCGGAGCCGGTCACGACATCACCGACCGCAAAGACCGCCAGCGCGACCTCGAACAGATCGAGACGCTGTTTGAACATGCACAGGACGCCGAGTTCCTGATCGGAGTTGCCGGGGGGTTCACCATCGAACAGGTGAACCCGAGTTGGAAAGAAATCACCGGGCTGTCGGCCGATCACGTTCGTGGAAAGACCCCTACGGAGTTACTCGGCGAACAACAGGGCGCGGAAGTCGAAGCCAACTACCGCAAGTGTGTTGAGCGTCGGGAACCACTCCAGTACGATGAGCAATTAGAGATCAATGGGGAGTTTATGCACTGGGAGACAACCATCGCGCCCGTCGTGATCAACGACACCGTCGAATACATTGCCGGCTCAACACGGGACGTGACCGAGCGCAAAGAGCGCGAACGTCAGCTGGAACGGATCAACGACCTCATGTCTAACATGGAGCAGTTGGCCGACACCGGCGCATGGGAGCACGACCCCGAAGCAGACACGCTCGTGTCGACGGACGGTGTCCGCCGGATCCACGGCTTCGACCCGGGGGCGGATCCATCCATGAACACAGTCCTCGAGACGTTCCACCCGGACGACCGGGACCTCGTTGTAGACCGGTTCGACACGTGCCTCGAAACAGGCGAGCCATACGAGGTCGACGTGCGCATCACCACTCTCGATGGAGAACAGCGGTGGATTACTACCCGCGGGGAGCGAGTGAACGACGGTGAGTCCGGTGTGGTAGTGCGGGGGTACACCCAGGACATCACCGAGCAGAAGGAACGCGAACAAAAGTTGAAAGCACAGAACGAGCGCTTAGAAGAGTTCACCAGCATCGTCAGCCATGATCTGCGGAACCCGCTTAACGTGGTCGGGGGCCGTCTCGAACTGGCACGGGAGACCTGTGAGAGCGACCACCTCGATCAGGCAGCCGATGCGCTCGACCGGAGCCAGGCACTGATTGACGACCTGTTGCGGTTAGCCCGAGAGGGCGAGACGCTGGGCGAACTCGAACCCGTTGGACTTGCCGATATGGCCGAGAGTGGTTGGCAAACCGTGGAGACTGGATCAGCAACGCTCGAAACACACGCGACACAAACCATCCGGACCGACAGGAGTCGCTTCCAGGGACTCCTCGAGAACCTCTATCGAAACGCGGTCGAACACGGCGGCGACGACGTGACAGTGTCCGTCGGTCCAATAGACGACGGCTTCTACGTGGCGGATACCGGCCCTGGCATCCCCGAGAGTGAACGCGCGGACATCTTCGAGGGGGGATACTCAACCAACGACGAGGGGACCGGGTTCGGCCTGCGCATCGTCGAGCAAATTGCCGACGCTCACGACTGGGAAATCACTCTGACCGAGAGTGAACGGGGCGGAGCACGGTTCGAATTCACTGGTGTCGAACGTGTGGATTGATGATCTGCTTCGTATGAGTGGGCACCTCTGAAAACGGTGGAACGGAGACAGCTAGCAGCCGGATATCGAGTCCGTTATTCTCACCCCCGCAACAGCCGCACGACTTCGTCGGTGACGGCCGTCTGCACCGCCAGAACGTACTGGCAACCGGGTTCGAGCATCATCTCCGGGCCGGGGAACTCGCCGCTTGGTCGCTCGGCAACAACGACGGCCCCGCGAGGGAAGCCAATAGATTCCAGGCGCTTGCCGGCCGCCGGGGCCTCGGGAGCGACCTCAATCTGGATTAGTTCGAGGTCATTGGTGATCTCCTCGATCGTGCGGACACCGCCGCCGCTGACCTCGATCACCTCGTTGGCGGCAGCGTGAGCGGCCAGTTCCTCCGGGTACACCACTGCGTCAACCATCTGCTCGTACTCCTCGTCGTCGCCGTGGTCGATGCGGGCGACCGTCTTCACACCCGGCGCGATACGTTGGGCTGTCATGCAGATCCCGAGATTCGTCATCGCACCGTACTCGGTGAGGGCGGTCACAACGTCCGCCCGCTCCAGTTTCGCCTCCCGGAGGACGCTCGGGCGGCCGCCATCGCCTTGGATAACCGTCGCGATGTACTGATCGTTCAGGAACCGGACGCGATCCTCGTCCTTCTCGATGATGGTGATGTCGTGCCCGCGGTTTGCAAGCCGTTCGGCCGTGTGGTAACCGACGTGCTCGCCACCGACGACGACAATCCGAAGGTCCTTGCTCATAATTTGCTCCGTTTGCCCGCCGGGATACTGGGCGTTTCGGTGGTTGGATACGTGGGTTCGAACGACTGCGTGTCGTGATGCACGAGTCAGTCCTCCTCCGCTTGTTCGGTGGCAGCCGCGCCCCCGGACCTGCTTTCGGATCCCCTGCTGGCGACGTATTCTCGGACCATCTCGCGGTTCAGGGCGAGGTAGATCGCCGCGCCGAAGGCGAGCCACCCGACCGCAATCAGCCACGTCTCCAGGGAGATGAACGCGGCCAAGACAAGGTTGAGGACCGACCCCAGGATCGGGGTTGCCGGGTAGAACGGCACCTCGAACGGCCGCGAGAGACTGGGCTGGTCCCGCCGGAGCTTGATCACTGCGAGGTTCACGACGACGAAGCCCAGAAGCGAGAACAGGCTCGCCAGATTTCCGACGACGCCGATCGGCGCCAGCGCCGTCGCGAGCAGCATCACGGCCGAACTCGCGACGATGGCGACGAGCGGCGTCCCGTACTGGTGGTGGATGGTTCCGAGCCGCCCCGGGAGTTGCCCGTTACGGCCCATGGCGAACCCGACCCGGCTGGAGCCGATCACGACGGCGTTCAACGCGCTGATGGTCGAGAACACCGCGCCGAACGCGATCAGGGCCGCACCCAGCGAGGCGCCGAAGATCCCGACATCAGGCATAAACTGGCTTGCAGCCTCTGCGACCGCGACCTCACCTGCCTCGCCGAGTCGTTCGGGGCCGAGCGTGCCGATAGCGATCCCGACCACTAGCAGGTAGATGACGACCGTGATGACGAGACTGAGCACGATCGCCCGTGGAATGTTCTTCCGGGGGTTCTCTACCTCTTCCGTGACGGTGGCGATTAGGTCATAGCCCTGAAACGCGATGAAGGTCAGCCCCATCGCCGGCAGGACGGTGGCGGCGCCGCCGCCCAGCGATCCCGGGAACAGTTTCACGACGCCGAACTCGCCCGTGCTCTCCGCGGGGAACAGCGGCGAGAATGCCCCAGGATTCACGGCGCCGATACCGAAGATGATGAAGACCCCGAGGATGGCGATCTTTACCAGCGTCACGAGTGTCTCGGCACCGCCGCTGGCCTCCGTCGAGAGGGCGTTCAACGCGACGAAGGAGACGACCGCCAGCAAGGCGTAGCCGAGTTCCCACCCGACAGCTCCCGCCAGGGGGACAGTGGCGATCGTTCCATCGGGGAGGCCACTCCAGTAGAGGTGGACGAACTCGACGAAGTTCGATGAGAAACCGAGCGCGTACAGCGCCCCGGCGGACATGTAGGTGAACCACCGGGTCCAGCCCATCACGAAGGAGATGGGATCCGGAAACGCCTCGTAGACGTAGGCGTACCCGCCGCCGTTCTTCGGGATGGCGGCGGCGAGTTCGGCGTACGACAGCGCGGTGAACGCCGTGACGCC
>JBDGQL010000230.1:0-12824 GCA_042219105.1 Karumarchaeum halophilus (SeqCode)
CCTGAAACTCCCACCGCTCGGGATTCCTCCGCCTTCAGGCGGAGGAGGATGTCAAGACGGTGGATCCGGTACCGACCGTGGAGACGCTGGACGCTACGATCCGGAGTCGGCCTGTTCCTCATTCTTGAGGTCGGCGAGTTCCGTTTCGACCTCCCCGCTATCGACCTCCATGTCCTCGATTGCCGCGTCGGCCTCGGATGTCGTCTCCTCGGTGTCTCTGGACCCTTCGCCGTCGCCTACCTCGGACTTGAGCGTGCTGAGTTCGCTCTCTACCTGGCTGTTGGTGGTGAGTTCATCGAGTTCCTGGTCGATCTGATCGCCGTCGTCCAGCGCGCTGTCGAGCGCCCCCGTCTCTTGGAGCTCGTCGAGCGCATCCGCACGCGCCTCCATGTCCTCCGTCTGTTGTTCTGCCCGCTCGATCGACCGAGAAACGTCTTCCATCTCATCGCCCGCGCCGGTGAGCGCTTCTGCCACCTGGGTTTCGGCCTCGGCGGCGTCGTAGCGGGCCTTCATCGTCTCCTTTTTGGTGCGGAACTCCTCGATCTGGCGCTCGAGGTCGTCTTTCTTCTGGACGAGATTTTGTTGTTTTTGTTGCAGGCTCTCGATCTGTTCGTCGAGTTCCTCGATCTGGTTCAGCTTGGCCTGCTTCTTTTCGAGAGCGCGCTCCGCGAGATCGTCCCTGTCCTGGCGGACCGCCTCGCGGGCTTGATCGTTGTGTTTCTCGACGTTCTCCTGGAGGTTGTCGCGCTTTTTCTGGAGACGCTTCTTCTGGGTCGTGAGGTCGGCGATCCCTTTTTTTACGTCCTGGAGTTCGTCGCGCATCTGCTCGTATGAGTAATCGAGTTGCTGTTTGGGGTTCGACGTCCGGTTCAACAACGAATTGACCGACGACTTGATTTGGTATGACAGCCGTGAGAGTATTCCCATGAAGGGCCGTTACGGTCACGAAAACAAAAATCCCCCAGTCGATCGGGCTACCGTGTCGATGCCGACGAAAACAACGTATCCGGCGACCCCCGCGAGCGCGAGCGACCCGACCCACGCACCGACGGTGTAGAGGATCTTGTCCCTGCTGACGCCGGCGTCGCCCGCGGCGTACCCGCTCCCGACCACCGCACTGACCATGATCTCGTTGAACGAGACGGGAATACCGAAGAAGATCGCGATCTGGGCGATGGCGAAGGAGGGAATGAGTGCCGCCGTCGATCGTTGCGGTCCGAGCGATGAGTAGTCCTGCGCGATCGCCTTGATCATCCGGGGGGCGCCGGTCCACGACCCGACGAGCAGTCCGACTCCGCCGCCGATGAGTACCGCGATCAGCGGCAGATCGAAGGGATCGAGCAGTGGAAGCAGTGGCCCGATCGCGAGACCGACCTGGCTCCCCCCCGCGGAGAACGCGACGAGCCCCCCGAGGACGAGCAGAAAGCGACGCTGGGTCCGGGCCGAATCCCGGCCGATTCCCCACCACAGGGCCGCGGCGGGAACGACCGCAGCCGCGAGCGAAACGCTGGCGCGAACGAGGGGGTCCGGACCCCAGACGGCCGTTATCGCGACCGTGGCGAGCGAGGCACTCTCACCCGGATCACCGAGGAAGACGAACTCGATGTTGCCGATGATCCCGCCCACGACTCCCCCGAGGACGGGGATGGCGACGCGCTCGGAAACACCCTCCTTCCGGAGCGTTCGAGCCGTCCCGTACGCGATGCCGCCGCCGGCGAAGGGGGTCAGCACCCACAGCGCGCCAATCTCGTAGTACTTCGCCCACGCCGGGGCGCCACCCAGCGCGAGGCCCGTGCCGATGACCGCTCCCGTGACGGTGAAGGAGGTGGCTATCGGATAATCGGAGAACACGCCGACCGCGACGAGCGTGGCCGCGATGAGAAGGGCGGTCGTCGCGGCCACCGGGGTGAGCGTCACGTTCCTGATGAGTTCGCGGCCGACCGCCTCGGAGACGTTCGCACCCTGGAACGCCGCGCCGAGAAAGCCGAGAATGCCGACGATGAATCCGGCGCGCATCACGGAGATGGCGTTCGCGCCGACGGCGGGTGCAAAAGGCGTCGATCCACTCGATCCCGCGCCGATCGTCCACGCCATGAACAGGCTCGCAAGCGCCGCGATCCCGACGACGATCACCGACGACATCGGTCGATCATCACGGGTACGGTCTTACCATCACCGGATAAAACAGTTGCGGGCCAGAGTTGATGGGGTCGGTTGCAACCGGCTCTGTGAGACATCGGTGACTTTTACGCGGTAGCCGCCGAACCGCGACGCATGCCCGATTACCGAACCGAGTCCGACAGTCTCGGCGAGATCGAGGTCCCGGCGGACGCCTACTGGGGGGCACAGACCCAGCGTGCGATCGAGAACTTCCCCGTCAGCGAGGATCGCTTCGGCCGGCGGTTCGTCCGGGCGCTGGGAGTCGTAAAGAAGTCTGCGGCACGGGCCAACGCAGACCTCGAACTGCTCCCGGCGGAGACGGCCGACGCGATCGCCGAGTCCGCCGAGGAGGTGATCAGGGGCGACCACGACGATCAGTTCCCCGTCGACGTGTTCCAGACCGGGTCGGGGACCTCGACGAACATGAACGCGAACGAGGTCATCGCGAATCGCGCCTCCGAGATCATGGGCGAAGCGATCGGCTCCAAAACCGTTCACCCCAACGACGACGTGAACTACGGGCAGTCCTCAAACGACGTAATTCCGACCGCGATGCACGTCGCCGCGCTGGAGGCAGTCGAGAACGACGTGCTCCCGGCGCTTTCGACCCTGCATAATGAACTCGCGGCGAAGGAAGACGAGTTCGACGACGTCGTGAAGACCGGGCGTACACACCTCCAGGACGCGACGCCAGTCACGCTCGGCCAGGAGTTCTCGGGCTACCGGAGCCAGGTCGAGAAAGGCATCGAGCGCGTCGAGGCGGTCACCGACAGCCTGGCGGAGCTCGCTCTGGGTGGGACGGCCGTCGGGACGGGCCTGAACACCCACCCAGAGTTCCCCGAGCGCGCCGCGGAGTACATCGCCGAGGAGACCGGACTCCCCTTTCGCGAGGCCGACAACCACTTCGAGGCCCAGGCGGCCCACGACGCCATGGCGGAGGCCCACGGCGCGCTGAAGGTCGTCTCGGGGTCGATGAACAAGATTGCGAACGACCTGCGGTTGCTCGCTTCCGGGCCGCGAAACGGTCTCGGCGAGATCGACCAGCCCGAGAACCAGCCCGGATCCTCGATCATGCCCGGCAAGATCAATCCAGTCGTCGCGGAGGCGGTCAACCAGGTCCACAAGCGCGTGGTCGGCAACGACGCCACCATCTCCTATGGGGCAGCCGAGGGACAGATCGACCTGAACCTCTACAAGCCAGTGCTCGCCCACGATTTTCTGGACTCCGCGCGGCTGATTGCCAACGGCGCCGAGGCCTTCGGCGAGCGGTTCATCGCGAAACTCGGGGCCGACCGCGAAACCTGCCGTGCACAGGTCGAGCGGTCGATGGCGCTGGCGACGGCGCTGAACCCGACGATCGGCTACGACGCCGCTTCGACGGTCGCCAAACGGGCGCTCAAGGAGGGCAAGACGGTCCGAGAGGTCACGGTCGAGGAGGGGTATCTCAGCGAGGAGGAGGCAAGGGAGATACTCGATCCGGAACGGATGGCCGACAGGGTCATTCTCGGAGAGTGAACTGCTCCGGTCGAGGAAGCCAGTTATAAAAGGGGGGGCGCTCATACCTGAATCGTGTTCGAGACGGTCGTCATCGCCACGGATGGGTCGGAGAGCGTCGAGCGGGCGGTCACGGTCGCGGTCGACCTCGCGGAGCGGTTCGGAGCCACCGTCCACGCCCTCTCCGTCGTCGATATCGACGATGTCGAGGGCGCACCGGCGTCGGTGCGTGAGGATTTCCGCTCGGCGCTGACCGAAAGCGCCGAAGAGGCGACCGAGGAGGTCAAAACCGAAGTCGAGGGCCATGTCGAGACGGCGGTCAGGGAGGGCCGACCCGCCGCCGAAATAACCAGCTACGCCGAGGAGACGGATGCCGACGTGGTCGCGATGGGTACCCGGGGACGACACGGGGAGAACCGCTTTCTGGTTGGGAGCGTCGCCGAGCGAGTCGTCCGGACGTGTCCGGTACCGGTCCTGACCGTCCGGCAACTCGACTATACGGGTCGACAGACGGATTGATATTCACCCGGACACGAACCAGTCAACGTGACTGTGGCTTGTTTGGCCGGGAGACATCATTTTGACCGGGAACAATCAACCTGCGTGGTGAACGATTCGTGTCCGGGTGTATAATCGAACCCGAGGAGTGGACGGGGGTGAGGCCGGCGACCGACGCATCTTAGTGGGAGCCATCGCTTGGGGCGGTATGGACGATTCGCTCATCGCCGGTCCCGGCGTCTCGCCGGAGCGCGCCTCACTCCTCCCCGGCGAGGGGTTCTTTCTCCCCGACGACATCAGGGAACGCCGCGAGCGCGAGGCCGCCACCGAGAAACTCGCGGGCGTCGACACCGCGGTGATCGCGGACCCCGACGCCGACGGACTCGGCGCGGTCGCGTTGCTTCGTGAACTGGTCGATCCCGGGGCGGCACTGATCGAAGCCGGCCCTCACGAGATCACGACTGGCCTGGAGTACGTATCGGAACACGCGCCCGAGGGCGTCGACGTGTTCGTGTGTGATCTCTGCCCGGACGCCGTCTCCTGGCTCGAACAGCCACTCGCCGAACTTCTCGATCACGCAGACGCCGTCCGGTGGTACGACCACCACCAGTGGGACGACGGCGTCGCGAAGGCGGTGCGGGAGATGGGCGTCGAACTCGTCGTCGGCGACTCCGAGGCGGAGTGCACGACTGATGTCGTAGCACGCTCACTCGACGCCGAGGTTCCGTCGTACCTGCGCGACCTGGCCGCCGCAACCCGCGACCACGACCTCTGGCTCCGGGAGGATGCCCGGAGCGACGACCTCGCGGACTACGCGTACTGGTCGGACGCCGAGCAGTACGTCGACACCGTGCGGGAACACGGCGCCGACCTCCCCGACGACGTGCTGACGCGTCTCGCTGACAAGCGCGAGACCAAGGAAGATCGGATCGACCGCGCGGTCCGGCGCGCGGAGTATCGCGAAGTGAGGGGGTACACGGTCGGACTCACCTACGGCCGGTGTTCACAGAACGAGGTCGCGGAAGCGATGCGGGAGGCCGGCGCCGACGCTGGCGTCGTGGTCAAGCCGAGCGGGAGCGCGAGCATCCGGGGGACCGAGACCTTCGAGCGGTGTCACCTGGTGGCGGGCCGCGTCAACGGCGGCGGCCACCCCAAGGCGGCGGGCTGCAAGCCCGACGTCTACGACGACATGCTCGATTACGCCGCCCACTGGACCAGCCAGGGCGAGACGGCAAAGCGCGTCATTCTGGCGGCGTTCGAAGACGTGATCGAGGGCACGGAGGACGAACCCGGCGAGGCGGACCCGGTGACCGCGGACGTCGGTGAGGAGTGATGACGCCGGACGGACCAGCGGACCCGGATCGCGCCGTCCGATTCCGTGCCATGTCGTTCAACGCCCGCGTCGACCAGGCGGGCGACGGCGACGACGCCTGGACACACCGCAAGGAGGCGGCCGCGAGCGTGATCCGGCTCCACGACCCCGCCGTCGTTGGGTGTCAGGAACTGCTCGCCCACCAGCTGGCCGACCTCCGCGAGGCGCTTCCGGCCTACGAGTGGATCGGCGAGGACCGGGGGGCGGGGGACCGCCCGGGCGAACACGTTGCTATCGGCTACCGGACGGACCGTTTCCGGCGTCGCGAACACGGCACGTTCTGGCTCTCGGAGACGCCGGAGGTGCCAGGCAGCCTCGGGTGGGACGCCGCTCACCCCCGGATCGTGACCTGGCTTCGCCTGGAGGACTCCGTGACGGGTGCCGATCTCCTCCACCTGAACACCCACCTCGATCACCGCGGTGAGCGCGCCCGGAGGCGGGGCGCGTCGCTACTGATCGAGCGCCTCGAGGAGATCGCATCCGGGTCGCCGGTGCTTGTGACCGGCGACATGAACTGCCGCCCCGGCTCAACGCCCTACGAGCGCCTCACGGAGCGCCTCGAGGACGCCCGCGAGGTGTCGACGTACGGGCACCACGGCCCGGGCGACACGTTCCACGGCTTCACCGGCACGCCCGAGGAGCGCATCGACTACATCCTGGTCGATAGTCTGGATGCCCGCCAGCACGCCACACTCGCGGACCGGTGGGACGACCGATACCCTTCCGATCACTTCCCGGTGCTCGCGGAACTCGCGTTCAGGTAGATCCCCACCCGTCACCGAACTCCTCGTGTGTGAACTCGCGGGCGTCGGAGCCAGCGTACGTCGCCACTTGCTGGCCCTCACCCTCCAGGTAGTACTTGTAGGTCGTCAGCCCCTCCAGTCCGACCGGGCCGCGGGCGTGGATCTTGCCCGTCGAGATACCCACCTCGGCGCCGAGACCGTACCGGTAGCCGTCGGCAAATCGCGTCGACGCGTTGTGGAACACGCTCGCCGCGTCGACGCGCTGCATGAACGTCCGGGCGCGTTCGTCGTCTTCGGTCAAAATCGACTCGGTGTGTTTCGACCCGTGGGTGTTGACGTGGTCGATCGCGCCGTACACGTCCTCGACGACCCCGATCGCGAGTTCGAGGTCGCCGTACTCCGTCGACCAGTCCTCCTCCGTGACGGGGTCGATGTCGACGACCTCTCGGGTGGCCTCGTCACCGCGGAGGGTCACGCCGGCGTCTTCGTAGCGATCGACCATCTCCGGGAGGAACTCCCCGACGACATCCTCGTGGACCAGGAGCGTCTCCACGGCGTTGCACACGGCCGGATACTGGACCTTCGCGTCGAAGCCGACCTCCCAGGCCATTTCGAGGTCGGCCGCCTCGTCGACGTAGACGTGACACACCCCCTCGGTGTGCCCCAGCACCGGGATCTGGGTGTTCTCCTCTACGTAACCCACGAACTCGGAGGAGCCGCGGGGCATCAGGAGGTCGACGGTGTCGTCCATTTCGAGCACCCTGTCGACGGCCTCGTGCGCCTCGATCAGCTGTGCCCAGCCCTCCGGGATTGTCTCGACCGCGTCGACCGCGTCAACGATAGTCCGGTGGAGGATCCGGTTTGACTCGCTTGCCTCGCTGCCGCCCTTCAGGATGACCGCGTTGCCCGATTTCAGGGCGAGGGCGGCGATCTGGACCAGGGCGTCAGGCCGGGACTCGAAGATCGTCCCGACGACGCCGATCGGCACCGACACCCTGTACAGGTCGAGACCCTCGTCCAGCCGGCGGGCCGACAGCGTCCGGCCCAGCGGATCGGCCTGGCCGGCGACGCTCTCGACCATCCCGGCGATGCTTTCTACCTTTCCGGCGTCGAGTTTCAGCCGGTCGACCAGCGCCCGGGTGTACTCCCCCTCAGCGAGCAACTCCTCGGCTTCCTCGACGTCGTCGTCGTTGGCCGCGAGGATCGCCTCCTCGTTCTCCCGAAGAGCGTCGGCGATCGCTTCGAGCGCCTCGTTGCGGTCGTCCTCCTCGACGTTCGCGAGCCGGAGGGCCGCCTCACCGGCCGCTTCGACCTGTGCGTCCGTGTCCCGGTCCCGTGTCTCCGGCTGCATGGGTGTCGTGCCGTCACTCATTTGTCTCACCGTCGTGTGGGACGAATACCGTCCCGACTGGCTTGGAGGTGGCGATTCGCTCCAGCACCTGGCGTTGCTCCGACCCGGCGATGATCGCCGGAACGCCGTGCTCGCTGACGTCCCTGGCACCCTCGACCTTGGTCCGGATGCCGCCGAACTCGGCGTCGGTGCTCTCGCCGACCGCCTCCTGGACGGTCTCGTAGTTGTCACCGACGGCGTCGATCAGCTCCGCCCCGGGATCGTGCTTGGGGTTTCCGGTGTAGACGCCGTCCACGTCGGTCAGCGTCACCAGCAGATCGACGCCGAGACCGATGGTGACCGACGCGGAGAGCATGTCGTTGTCCCCGATCTGGATCTCCTCGGTCGCCACCGCGTCGTTTTCGTTGATGATCGGGACGGTTCCCCAGTCGATCAGCGTCTCGACGGTGTTCCGGAAGTTCTGGAAGCGCTCGGGGTTCTCCAAGTCGTGTTCTGTCAACAGGAGCTGGGCGACCGTCTGGTCGTACCGGCCGAAGCTGTGGCTGTAGCCGGCCATCAGGTCGGTCTGACCCACGGTCGAGAGCGCCTGCCTGGCGACCACCGAGTCGGTCGGCTCGTCGATCCGTCCCGTGCCGGCCCCGATCGCTCCGGAGGAGACGAGCAGCACCTCGATTCCCCGCTCGCGGAGATCCATGATGTCGGTGACGAGCTTGTCGAGTTTTACCCGGTCCAGCAGGGAGTCCTCGTCGGTCAGGGAGTTCGTGCCGGCCTTGACGACGACCCGTTTTGCGGCGGCAGCCTGCTCGCGGGCCGCAGTCTCGACCGCCTCGGAGACCGACTCGACGGTGACCGACTCGCCCTCACTCATCGTCGAACTCCGCGGCGAGTTCCTCGGATCGGCGCTCCGCAGCCCCGACCGCGGCCGCGAACTCCGCCTGGACGTCGCTGTCCCACAGCAGTTCCATCCCCTCGATCGTGGTCCCGTTGGGCGAGCAGACGGCATCGATCAGCTCCTCGACCGACCGATCGTCCCGGAGGACGGTCTCGGCGGCCCCGCGGAACGTCTGGGCCGCGAGCACCTCGGCGTTCTCCGGATCGAGTCCGCCGTCGATCCCCGCCCGTTTCATCGCGTCGATGAGATAGAATACGAAAGCGGGCCCGGAGCCGTTGACGGCGGTGGCGACATCGAACAGCGACTCGTCGATCTCGACGAACTCGCCGACGGCGTCCAGTAGCGCCCGGACCTCGTCGGTGGCGTTCCGGGTGACGGCGGCGGCCATATCGCCGGTCTCGGCCGCGAGATTCGGCATCGCCCTGACGACCGTCGCGTCGGTTCGCTCGTCGACGTGCTCTCGCGCGACTCCCGCGGCGAACGTGAGGAGCGTCTGGCCCCCCCGGAGGTCGAGATCGGTCAGAACCGTATCGATCACGTCCGGTTTGACCGCCAGGGCAACAACGTCCGCCTCGCGAGCAGCGTCGAGGTCGGTCGTCGTCTCCTCGGCGTGTGGTTCGATCGCCGCCAGTGCGTCTGGATCCGCGTCGATCGCCGTCACGGTGTGACTCCCCTCGCGGGCCAGCCCCGTCACGAAGGCGCCGCCCATGTTGCCGACGCCGATGACGCTGACGTGTACCATACGCGATCAAAGAACGATGACGGACATACCAACTACGATTTCGGGCGCGACGCCTACTCCGTCTGGTCGCTGTACTCCCCGGCGGTCAGAAGCTCCTCCAGTTCGGCCTCGTCTTCGGGCTCGATTTCGAGCATCCAGCCCTCGCCGTAGGGATCCTCGTTGACGAGCTCCGGCGCGGTCTCGATGTCGTCGTTGACGGCCGTCACCTCGCCGGAGATCGGCGCGTACAGGTCCGAGACCGCCTTGATGCTCTCGATCACGCCGAACTGTTCCTCCTGGTCAAGTTGCTCGCCGACCCTGGGGTACTCCACGAACACCACGTCACCGAGTTCGTCCTGTGCGAAGTCGGTGATGCCGACTCTCGCCGTTCCGTCCTCGATGTGTACCCATTCGTGGGTCTCCAGGTATCGCCGGTCTTCCGGAACCTCGAAACTCATCGTTGGAGAAATGGGGTCTCCCGGACTCTTGCACTTTTCGGCTCGTCCCGGACGACCACACGGAGGTCGGTCCCCGGTTCGGCGTGTTCGACCGGCACGTATCCCAGCCCGATCGGCGTCTCCAGCGTCGGGCTCATCGTTCCGCTCGTGACCGTTCCGATCGGCTCGCCGTCGGGCGTCTCGATCGCATAGCCGTGCCGCGGGACGCCCCGTTCGGTGAGTTCGATACCCACGATGCGCTCTTTGACACCCGCTTTCGCGACGTTCGCGATCGCCTCCCGGCCGACGAACTCGGTGTCGAGGTCGACGACGAATCCTATGCCGGCCTCGTAGGGATTTCGTGGATCGTCTTCCGGGTCGAAATCCTGTCCGGAGAGGAGCAGTCCCGCCTCAAGCCGGAGGGTATCGCGCGCGCCGAGCCCACAGGGCTGGCACTCTAGCGCCGACCAGACCGCTTCCGCCGCCTCCCAGGGGAGAATCACCTCGACGCCGTCCTCGCCGGTGTAGCCGGTGCGAGCGACGAACGCGTCGACGCCCGCGATGGCGGTCTCAGCCGTCTCGAATCGCCCGAGACCGGACACGTCTCCGGTGGACGCGTCCGCGACCATCCCGACGGCGTCCGGTCCCTGTACCGCAATCATCGCGCGCTCCCCCGTGACGTTCTCGACGGCCGCGTCGAGTCCCCACGTCTCGCGGTGGGTCGCCCAGCGATCGGCCATCGCCTCGTCGTGGCCGGCGTTCGGGACGAACAGGAACCGGTCCTCGCCGCGCCGGTAGAGCACCGTATCGTCGAGGATGATCCCCTCCTCGTTCGTGATCGCGGCGTACTGGCCCTCTCCGGGATCGAGCGCGGCGGGGTCGTTCGTCGTGAGCCGGCCCATCAGTTCGGCGGCGTCGGGGCCCTCAACCTCGATCTCGCCCATGTGGGAGATGTCGAACTTGCCAGCCCGCTCCCGGACCGCGGCGTGTTCTTCCCGGATCGAGTCGAAGGAGACCGGCATCTCCCAGCCCCCGAAGTCGGTGAAGCGCGCGCCACGCTCCTCGTGGTGGTCACGCAGCGGCGACCGTCGAAGCGACATAGTAGAGATAGGGACGCCCTGTCCCCTAATAATGACGGTGATCACCGGTAAGAGCCGAGAGTAATCAGTATACTATCGGACAGAACGTTCGATAATCTCCGCCGGGACCGTGCCCGGCGGAATGTATCACTGCTTCTGTCCGACAGTATATGAGTCGTGGATTATACACCCGGACGTGACTCTGTTACGCGCCACGACACCGGATCAATGCGTTCGGCTCGTGATATACGGGTCGACAGAAGCCCTGATAGATATTCGCCGGTACGGCAGAGGCGAATTCTATCAATAGTTCTGTCGACCCGTATACCCTGGGTTTGTGACGGCACGGCTTGCACAAATCACGTCCGGGTGTATATCAGGCGAATGCCATGGCCTGTTCCTCTTCGAGCGGGTCGACCGGGCGGTCGAACGCTACTCGGTCTTTGGATCTGTCGCTCGGATTCCCGACGTCCCTCGGAGGGTCCGGGCAGACGGGGAGGTGAATTCATACTGTCGGCTGTGACTCGATGGAGATATTCGCCACCCCGGGTGGCGAATTCCTCCACGAACTTACAGCCGACAGTATTACGTTTCCGGTCTCTCCCGTTGCTCGTGCAGCGAAACGTCCACCTCGCCGTCCTCGACAGCCGTGAGCGCGCCGTCGCCGAGGCCTGTGATCGTGTCGAACGCCGCCTCCGAGACGAAATCGCCGGGATGGATCACATATACGGGTCGACAGAACTGTTGATAGAATTAGCCTCCACCGTACCCGGCGAATATCTATCAGGACTTCTGTCGACCCGTATACTGTCGGACAGAGACATTGATAATCGAACCCCCGGGACGGGGGGCCTTCGAATTATCAATACTTCTGTCCGACAGTATATCACGAGCCGAACGCATTGATCTGGTGTCGTGGCGCGTAACAGAGTCACGTCCGGGTGTATAATGACTGCTCTCACTGTGATAATGTCTGTTGTAGCTGTTTACCGGTGATCGCCACCCCCGGTGGCGGCGAGCACCGGTAAGAGACTACAACAGACATTATTACAACACCCGGCAGAACTACCCATTCATGACCGAGTCCGGACACCGTCGGCCCGCGGAACCGGGCGCGACCCTGATACTGTCGGCTGTAAGTTCGTGGAGGAACTCGCAATTCCGGGGTGTCGAGTATCTCCATCGAGTCACAGCCGACAGTATGAGGATGCGCTCGCGTTCGGTCTCGTTGTCGGCGACGGTGTAAACGAGGCCCTGGCCGCTCCCGATGGCGGTGGTGTTCTCCCAGTCGACCATGTCGAGTTTGGCCTCGCGGACGACGCCCTCATCAGAGGGGAAGCGCTCGATGATGCCCGGAGAGGCCGGTTCGGAACCTACCGCCCGGTATTTAGCGGGCTGTAAGAGAAGCCCCCACCCTCAAGGAGCGAACCGAAGGTGAGCGAGTAGGGTGGGGATGAATCGCTCGACACGCGTTCAAACACTCAATCAATACATTTAACAAACTACAAACGTAAATCAAATCCAAGTGTGATGAAGTACAGTCCCCGCTACCGTTTGTTCCCCACGACAGACCAGCGAGAAGCATTAGACTGGACGCGGAACACGGTACGGCAACTGTACAATCACGCTCTCACAGAGTTCAACGACATCCCAGAAGACGCTGGCACACTCCGTCAACGCGTCTGGCAAGTTCGGGACACCATCCCAAACCTCAAACACTGGTGGAGTGCCCTCAACAACGTTTACTCAACCGTGTTGCAGAAAGCCGTCGAACGCATCCGAGACAACATCAACAACCTCGGGAAACTCAAAGACGCTGGGTACAACGTTGGGTCGTTAAACTGGAAGGCACCACGAGAGTTTCGGTCGTTCACGTACCGTCAATCGGGCTTCGAACTCGACAAGAAGAGTGGCCCAAACGGACGTGGACTCTTGACCCTGATAATGTCTGTTGTAGTCTCTTACCGGTGCTCGCCGCCACCGGGGGTGGCGATCACCGGTAAACAGCTACAACAGACATTATGAAGAAACTCAACGGCGAAAATCGAGATATCCCGATCCGACTCCACCGTGACTT
>JBDGQL010000041.1:0-12572 GCA_042219105.1 Karumarchaeum halophilus (SeqCode)
GCCCCTGCCTCAAGGAAGCCGCCGTAGGCGGCTGAGTAGGCAGGGGTAGTTCACGCTGGGTCTTCGAGTTCTTGAATCCGCTCGCGTATCCGGTGGTGGCGGACGGCGTTCCTGATGCGGTGTGCGAGAAGCTTATAGTGGGTAACACCCGACTCCTTCTGGATGTAGTCGGTGACGCCGAACGACATCGCTCGGTCGACGACCTCCTCGCTGTACTCGGTCGTGAACAAAAAAAAGGGGATGTCGGGGTGGGTCTCCCGGACCCGCTGACAGAGTTCGAGGCCGTCCATCTCGGGCATCCGGTAATCGCTCACTACGCAATCTATCGGTTCGGCCTTGATCCGCCCCGGAATCGTGGTCGGATCCGACTCGCTTTGGACCGTGATGCCGTCGTCTACCCGTTCGAGGAGCTCGGCGGTGAGGTCACGGAGCGTGGCGTCGTCATCGATGTGGAGCACCTGGAGATCGGTTTTGTCCGTGGATCCGGAGGACGCCGTCATCGCGGTAGCAATTATTCCGCTTCAGCGAGTTCCTGCTGGACTGCATTGTAGCACTCCTCACAGAGGTGGACGCCCCGATGATCGTTCCCGCGTATCATCAGATCGTACCGATCCGTGTCCGGGTCGTTACAGTTGAGACACGTATGTTCCGTCATAAGTAGAAATAAGAGCACCATGGATAAATAAACCATGGGACGTTTCTCAGAACTGATACTGGGTTCGTGTATACTATCGGACAGAAAGATTGATAATCAGACCCCCAGGACGGGGCGGCTTCGAAGTATCAATGTCTCTGTCCAACAGATTCTGTCCCGGGCGAACGAAATCCTTTCCTCCCCGAGTGCCGATCTATCGACCATGCAGTACACAGGCTGGCCGGAGAAGGGCGAACTCGTCGTCGGCGAGATCGACGAGATCGAGAGTTTCGGCGTGTTCGTCGACCTGGAGGAGTACGAGGACAAGCGCGGCCTGGCCCACATCAGCGAGGTCGCCTCGGGGTGGATCAAAAACATCCGCGACCACGTCCAGGAGGACGAGCGCGTCGTCGCGAAGGTGCTCGATGTCGACCGGGACTCCCAGCAGATCGACCTCTCGATCAAGGACGTCAACGACCACCAGCGCTCCGACAAGATCCAGGAGTGGAAAAACGAGCAGAAGGCCGACACCTGGCTCGAGATCGCACTGGGAGAGGACGTCGACGACGAGCGATACCGTAACGTGGCAAACGCCATTCTGGAGGACCACGAGACGCTGTATGCCGGCTTCGAGGCAGCGGCGATCCGCGGCGAGGAAGCGTTCGCCGGGACGGATCTGGACGATGACGTCGAGTCGATCGTCGCGACCGCCCGCAAGAACGTCTCGGTACCGTACGTGACCGTGACGGGCTACGTCGATCTCGAGTCCCCGACAGGCGACGGCGTCGACCACATCAAGGAGGCGCTGCGGGCCGCGGAGGGCAACGGTGACGTCCCCGACGAGGTCGACCTGTCGGTCACCTACGTCGGGTCGCCGGAGTACCGCATCCGGGTGCAGGCACCGAACTACAAGACCGCAGAGGCGGAACTCGAGGCGAGCGCGGCGCGTGCGGAGGCGGCGATCGAGGCTGTCGGCGGCGTCGCCGAGTTCCACCGGGACCGACGCGAAGACGAGTCCTGACCCCGGACAGTGAAATCAGACATCCGCGTGTGTGGAGCCTGGGAGGACGAACACGACCGCCCGGTGTACACTCTCGCCGAGAGGTGTCCGAAGTGTGGTGAACGGGCGGTCAACTCCGCGCCGGCGCCGTTCAGCCCCGAGGACCGCTACGGGGAGTACCGACGCGCTCTTAAACGACGGAACCGCGAGTAGGCGCATGAACGAGGTCGAGGTCGACACGGTTACCGATACCGCGCTGAGCGACCCGGTTCTGGTGGAGGGGTTGCCCGGCGTCGGCCACGTCGGCAAGCTCGCGGCCGAACATCTCATCGAGGAGTTCGACAGCTGGCTGGTCCGCCGGGTTCACTCCGAGCACCTCCCTCCACAGGTCGGCATCGACGAGGACGGCGTCGCGGAGCTTGCCTGCGTCGAGGTTCACGCGGTCGAGGCCGACCGGGATCTGCTCGTTCTCGTCGGCGACCACCAGGCGGCCGACACCGTTGGCCACTACCGGCTCACCGAGACGTTCCTCGACATCGCGTCGGCGTTTGGCGTCTCCGATATCGTCACCATGGGCGGGGTCCCGACCGGCGAGTTGATCGAGGAGTACGGCGTCGTCGGGGCAGCGACCGATGTCGAACTCGCCGATGAGCTGGGCGCGATCGGCGTGGAGTTCCCCGAGAACGAACCCGAGGGGGGAATCGTCGGAACGAGCGGACTGTTGCTCGGCCTCGGCGCGCGCCGGGACGCCCGGGCAGCGTGTCTGATGGGCCGGACGAGTGGCTACCTCGTCGACCCGAAAAGCGCCCGGGCAGTGCTCGAGATTCTGGAGGCCCACCTCGGGATCGACGTCGACTTCGCGAGCCTCGAGGACCGCGCCGACGAGATGGAGGACGCCGTCGCCGAGATGCAGGAGACACGGAGCGGAACGAGCATCGCCGACGGCGACGAGAACCTGCGATACTTCGGATAGCTTCGGGGGAGCGGTCCGGTCGCCGGCGTGACGGCCGTCGAACGAGGGGTTCTTTTTATTGTGGCCCGTGTCCCCGGGTGTGGTCTACGACGCGGCGGCGGTGCCCGGATGGCTCATCGGCGGTCTCGCACTCGGGACCCTCATGACGCTTGTAGTCGCTGCAGTGTTCGCCATCGGAACGCGCCGGTTCTCGGACGGGCGCGAGAGCGCACAGGCGGACGGCGGCGAGGACCGCCGGCGCGCCGAGATCCGGGAGTACCTCGGCGCGATCGACGAACCGTTCGAGGAGAGGCACGTCCTCGCCGGCGAACCGGTCGCCTTCTACCTGCCCGACCGGGACGTCGCGGTCACCTTCGACGCCCAACATTACTTCACGATCGACCGCACTGACACCCACGCGATCCTCGTCGAGTACGAGATGCCGGGACACGCGATCGGGCGTCGACTCCCCTTCGACACGCCCGAGGCTACCGAAGTACTCCCGGGCGAGACGGTCGAGGACGCCTTCGATCTCCTCGGGGTTGACCCACAGGCGTCGGCCGAGGAGGTGCAGGCGGCCTACCGCGAACAAATAAAGGACGTCCACCCCGATCACGGCGGTGACCGCGAGTCCTTCGAGCGCGTCCAGGAGGCCTACGCGGTCGCCGAAGAGCGAGTGAGGTAATATACACCCGGACGTGACTCTGTTAATTGCCACGACACCAGATTAGTACATTCGGCTCGTGATACCCTGGGTTTGTGACGGCACGGCTCAAACAAATCACGTCCGGGTGTGACGCAGTCGCCCGAACCGATCCTGGAGGCGGGTACCCGGCGTGATGAATTTTAAGCCGATCGGTCCCATCGTTGTGAGCATGCGCGGGAGCTGGGGAACGTTTCGGGCCGAAACCGGCGATGTCTCGGTCAGTCCGGACGCGATCCGGATCCACAGGTCCCCCCGTCGATATCTCCAGGGCGTGGGGTTGCGGTGGCGACACGGCGACCGATGGCAGCGAGCGTGGATGGTGATGTTCCTGCTTTTTGTGATCGGTCTGCTGTCCATCTGGCCGCTGGCGATGTGGGACGAGACCATCGATATGGTCTCCAGACGGGCGATCGGTGGGCTGTTGCTCTCCTATAGCTGGCTCCTCCAGATGACCGTCCGGTTCGGACTGCAGTCCCGGGATGTCACTATCCCCCTCTCGGCGGTCACGGACGTCACGCTGGACGCCGAGGAACGGGAGCTAACGATCACTCACGACGAGTCACGTCGCCTCGATTTCTCGACCTGGGGGGCCGGGACGACCGAGGAGTCGCTGACGCTGCCGACCGACGACGACGTCCGCGACGCGAGGACGGTGCTCCGGACAGTCGACATCGTCGAAGAGATTGAGCCCTCCGAATCCGGGGAGACCGAGACGGCGTATCGTGTCGACGAGAGGAGTGGCGTCCTGTTCTGTGAGCGGTGCGGATCACAGGTGTCGCCGACTCACGCGACGTGTCCCGCCTGTGATTACGCGCTCCAGGTCGAACGCGCGGTGGAGGCCGACTCGCGACGATCGGACCGGCGGGACCGGAACACGTCGGACGCAGTTCCCGATGCGGGGACCGAACTGAACCGGTAGAACGCATCCTCACTCTGCCGCGCTCGCGACCCGGATGATCGCCTCCTCGCCGAAGGCCGGGCCGACGAACTGCGCGCCCACCGGAAGACCGTCAGTTTTGCCCGCCGGCACGGAGATCGCGGGCAGGTTCGCGAGGTTGACGGGCGTGGTGTTGGCGTCCGCGAGGTACATCGTGAGGGGATCGTCGAGACTCTCGCCCAGTTCCATCGGCGGAACCGGCATCGTCGGCGAGGCGAGCACGTCGGCCGCCTCGAGGGCCGTATCGAAATCTTGCTTCACCAGCGCCCGGGCGTCGCGTGCCTTCTCGTAGTACTCCTCCTGATACCCCGCCGAGAGGGCGTAGGTACCGAGCAGGACGCGGCGTTTCACCTCGTCGCCGAACCCCTCCTCGCGAGCACGGGAGAAGGCGTCGTTCCAGTTTCCGTCGCCCTCCGAGCCTCCGCTCGCTTCGCTCGCGGAAACGCCGTATCTCACCCCATCGAACCGCGCCAGGTTCGAGGAAGCCTCCCCCATCGCAATCACGTAGTACGCCTCGACGGCGTGCTCGACGGAGGGGAGTTCGACGTCGACGAGTTCCGCACCTTTCGCTTCCAGGTCGTCGAGAGTCGCCTCGAAGGTCTCGCGCACGCCCCTATCGACGCCCTCCACGAGTTCGGTCGGGACGCCGATCGTCGTCCCCTCGACGTCGCCGTCGGCCGCGGCCGCGTAGTCGGTGCCGGTCGCGGGATGGCCGTCGCGGTCGTCGCCCCGGTCGAATCGGGTGGTCGCGTCCCGGTCGTCCGGTCCGGCGATGGCGCCGAGGAGGTCCGCGGTCTCCGCCACCGTGGGTGCGATCGGACCGATCTGCTCTAAACTGTTGGCGTAGGCGACGAGGCCGTACCGCGAGACCAGTCCGTACGTCGGTTTGATGCCGACGACGCCACAGAAGGCGGCGGGACACCGGACCGACCCCCCCGTGTCCGAGCCGAGTGCGAGGTCGGCCTCGCCGGCGGCGACCGCGGCAGCCGACCCGCCGGAGGAGCCCCCGGGAACGTGGCCGGTATCGACCGGGTTCCGCGTCGGGCCAAAGTGGGACGTTTCGGTCGTCGTCCCCATCCCGAACTCGTCCATGTTGGTTTTGCCGACGATCGTCGCACCCGCCGCGAGCAGGCGGTCGACGACCGTGGCGTCGTAGGGCGGGACGTACTCCGCGAGCATCGCCGACCCGCAGGTGGTCCGCACGCCCTCAGTGGAGATGTTGTCCTTGACGGCGACGGTGGTTCCCGACAGCGGACCCTCGGCGTCGCTCTCGATGCGCTCTCTCGTCACGAAGGCGTTGAGGTCGTCGGTCTCGCGTCCGGCGTTTGCCCCCATTCAGGACACCCGCGGACCCATGAACTTGCCGTCCTCCGTTTCCGGAGCGTTTCGCAGGGCTGCCTCCCGGTCCAGACAGTCCTCAACCTCGTCAGCGCGCATCACGTTCGCGAGGTCGGCCTCGAAGTCCGCCTCCGGCACCTCGTCGAGGGTGTCAAAGTACCCCAGGATGTCGGCGAACTGCGCGGCGAAGCGCTCGGTCTCCTCCTCGCTGAGGTCGACCCGCGCGAGTTCGGCGACGTGTTCGACAGTTTCGGGATCGACCGCGTCGCGCTCGCTCATGGGGAACCGAAGCCACGGGCCGGCACTAAGGGTTTCGTTCCCGGGGGCGGGATCGACCAGGAAGGTTCAACAGCGACGAGACGTTTCCACGGGTATGGAAACCACCCGCCATTTCACCGCGACGACCTACGTCGTCAACGACGGCGCGACCCTGCTGCACCGCCATCGGGGACTCGGGATGTGGCTCCCGCCAGGAGGACACGTCGACCGCGACGAACTCCCCCACGAGACGGCGCTCCGCGAGACGAGAGAGGAAACCGGGCTGGACGTTGATCTGGTGGCCGAGCGCGACGACATCGCGAGCGATACCGTCGAACCCCTGCCGAAACCCCGACACGTCCAACTGGCGGATGTCAATATCCATGGCGACACGGTGGGTCACCAGCACGTCGACCTCGTGTACTACGCGCGTGCCGACGCCCGGGTCGTCGACCCCGACGACGGCGAGGTCGAGGCCGGGGACTGGGAGTGGTTCACGCCGGCCGGTCTGGACGGTGACGACCGACTCGACCCCGACGTGCGGGAGATCGGACAGCGGGCGATCGAGGTGGTCGGCGGTCACGACCGATAGGAGAAAACATATCATCCCGCGGTCTGGAGGTCGGATATGGCCGGCGCGACCATCGAGTTCCAGTTCGACTCGACGGCGGATGAGGAGCGGTTCCTCCGGAAGTATCTCACCGACGCCTGGGAGCGATTCGAGGCGGCGGACCACTGGACGACCGGCTGGTACTGGTCGTACCGGGCTTTTGCGGGGTACGACTGCGGGCCTGACGGTGGACTCGTCCGCCTCGTCTTCGAGGGTGATCCTGACGGGCTTCGTTCGGCGGAGTCGGACCGCTGGGAGACGTTCGACGGACTCGCCGACTGGACCCTCCGGCGCTACGAGGAGGAGGGATACGACAGCCTGCTCGAACAGCAGCGAGAGGCGAAAGGCGAGGTCGGCGGCGAGTGGGAGTACCGACTGAAGCCGCTTTTGTCCCGGTTCTCGCTTGCCTATCTCGAGACGTTCGAGGACGCGATCCCCTCGGTCGGCGAGGGGGATGGGGAAAATCCGATCGGGATCGGGTTCTGGGTCGTCCTCCACGACACGATGGTGCAGTGTGGGTACGACTGGTACGACGAGACCGAGGCGTGTCTGAAGGCGATGGAGAACCGGCTGAAGTCCATCGGAGCCTACCGCGGCGCGAGCGCCGCCCGCGATGAGTACGAGCGAGTTCTGTCGGAGTGGGAGGCCCACGGGGAGGAACTGGCGGAATGGCTCGCGGAGAACCCGACCGGGGAAGCCCAAGAGCCCTAAAACAGGTTCCAGAGCCGGTTGCGGACCCGGCGCTTGGCGCCGCCGGCGGCCTGCATGAAGCTCACGCGCCAGGGCGTCCGCCGGCCCCCGATCGCGGTCCGGCCCTCCCGGATCGCCTCGAGCATCGCCTCGACCGTCGGCTCGGTCGCGTCGATCTCCGTCACCGCGCGGCCGATCATCTCGGCGACGTGGGCGTCGCTGCCCGCGGTGACCGGGAGATCGTGTTTGCGGGCGAACGCCTTCGCCCGGCGGTTGCCCCGGCCCGTGAGCAGCCGGGAATTGTACACCTCGATCGCGTCGGCCCGAGCCAGCGACGCCGGGGAGAGATTCGAGGCGACCCCGCTTCGAGTTTTCTGGAACGGGTGGGGAACGACTGCGACCCCGCCGGCCTCGTGGATGCAGTCGATCGTCTCGTCGAAGGGGAGATCCGCGGAGATGAGGTCGCGCACCCCGAGCGCGAGGACGTGCCCGGCCTCGCTCGTCACCTCCATGCCGGGGATGCCGATCAGCCCATATCCGGGGGCGCGTTCGGCCGCCTCCAGGCTCGCCTCGATCTCGTCGTGATCGGTGATCGCGAGCGCGTCGAGACCGATGGTGGCAGCCTCCCGGAGAAGCTCGTCAACGGGATCGCGACCATCATAGGACAGCGAGGAGTGGGCATGAAGTTCGACCGAGAGCACAGCCACGGGTACGCCCAGGGGAGCTAAAAACTCCCTGGGTCTCGGGCCAGGTGACGCCTCCGCACTCGGGGCTCCCGTAGACTGGGACGACCCCGATGAAAAGCGATATACCGCCGCTCCGCCAGTCCACACGCAATGAGTCTCGACCCCTCGGACCGCGAGCTGATCGTCACGGAACTCGGCCGCGAGCCGACTCGCGAAGAGGCCGCGCTGTTCGAGAACCTCTGGAGCGAGCACTGCGCGTACCGCTCCTCGCGACCCCTTCTCTCGGCGTTCGACAGTGAGGGCGAGGACGTCATCGTCGGGCCAGGCGACGACGCCGCCGTCGTCTCAGTCACCGAGGAACTCGCGGTCTCGCTCGGGATCGAGAGCCACAACCACCCCAGTTACGTCGATCCTTTCGACGGTGCCGCCACCGGCGTCGGCGGGATCGTCCGCGACACGATGAGCATGGGCGCCTACCCCATCGCCCTGTGTGACTGCCTGTACTTCGGCGCGTTCGAGGAGGAACACGCCCGATATCTCTTCGAGGGCGTCGTGGAAGGGATCTCCCATTACGGCAACTGCATCGGCGTCCCGACGGTCGCGGGCAGCGTCGACTTCCACCCCGACTATCGGGGCAACCCCCTCGTCAACGTCGGGTGTGTCGGGCTGGTCGAGCCCGATCGGATCGTTACAGCCGAGGCACAGGAGCCGGGAAACGAGATCGTCCTCGTGGGGAACGCGACCGGCCGGGACGGGCTCGGAGGAGCGTCCTTCGCCAGCGAGGATCTGAGCGAGGACGCCGAAACCGAGGACCGCCCGGCCGTCCAGGTCGGCGACCCCTACACCGAGAAACTCCTGATCGAGGCCAACGAGGCGCTTCTGGATGCGGAGGTGATCGAGTCGGCCCGGGACCTGGGTGCTGCGGGACTGGGGGGCGCGACCTCCGAGATGGTCTCGAAGGGTGGCCTGGGCGCCCGGATCGATCTCGGGGCGGTCCACCAGCGCGAACCCGGGATGAACGCTCTCGAAATCCTGCTCGCGGAGTCCCAGGAGCGCATGGCATACGAGGTGGCACCCGAGAACGTCGACCGGGTTCGCGAGATTTCGGAGCGGTTCGATCTGGGCTGCTCCGTGATCGGGACGGTGACGACGGACACCTACGTCTGTACCTTCGAGGGCGAGATGATCGTCGACGTCGACGCGGCGTTCCTCGGTGATGGAGCCCCGATGAACGACCTCCCTGCCGCGGAGCCCGAGGAGCCGGAGCGAGCGTTGCCGGACGCGAACCTCAAGGCGGCGTTCGAGGCGGTGCTTGCCAGTCCGAACACCGCCTCGAAGGAGTGGGTGTACCGGCAGTACGACCACGAGGTCGGCGCTCGTACCGCGGTGCGCCCGGGCGACGACGCGGCGATAATCGCGCTGGAGGACGGCGACGTCGGTCTCGGGATCTCGGGGGGAAGCGACCCGCGCTGGACGAGCGCCGCGCCCCGGGTCGGCGCTCGCGCTGTGGCCCTGGAGAACGCGACCAACCTCGCCGTGAAGGGCGCGACGCCGGTCGCAGCTGTCGACTGCCTCAACGGCGGCAATCCGGAGAAACCCGACGTGTACGGGGGGTTCAAGCGCATCGTCGACGGACTGGCGGAGATGTGTGCGACGCTCGAAGCGCCGGTCGTGGGTGGGAACGTCTCTCTGTACAACGATTCGGAGGCCGGGCCGATCCCGCCGACGCCGACGCTTCTAATGATCGGGAAGCGCGAGGGAGTCGACGCGCCGTCGGCGGCTCTCTCCGAGGAGGGGACGATCGTGCTGGTCGGCGATCCGGATGGCGCGCTCGGCGGCTCGGAGTACCTCGAAGAAGTCGGCGGGAGCGACCGGTTTCCGTCTCTTCCCGCGAACCCGGGAGAGCGCGTCCGGGCGCTCGCGGACGTGGCGACCGACGACGCGACGCTCGCTACTCACGACGTGAGCAACGGCGGACTCGCGGTGGCGCTCGCGGAGATGATAACGGGAGAGACCGGGGCGACGATCGATCTGCCGGGTGAGGGAACCCCCGCGGAGCAGCTGTTCTGTGAGCGTCCCGGGCGGGCGGTCGTCGCGACGACCGATCCGGATGGCGTCCGCGAACGGTTCGAGGGGACCACCCCCGTCACCAAGATCGGGTCGCCGACCGACGACGGCCGACTCCGGATCGACGTCGACGGGGGACGGCTCGAATACGGGATGGAAGCGGTGCGCGCGAAGCGACGCGTGATCGAGCGCGAACTCGATTGAGGGAGGTCACGCGAGCGCGACCGGAATTCCAAACGCGACCAGCAGTCCGACGAGGAACACGGCGATGCCGATCCCGATTTCGCGTCCCGTGTACGAACTCTGTGGGGCCGTCGATCGCTCCCAGACGTCCTGATTGGGTCGGTTCCAAGTCATCTCAGGATAGTCGATCCGTGATGCGTGTCGTGTCCATTCACACGTGGTCGTTCCGAGTCCAGTAACTTCACGCTGTCGGCGACGTCACTCTCCGCGCAGATGGCGATAGGTGCCGATCGCGATCCCACAGAGCGCCCCGAGAACCCCGAATCCGGACTGGCCGTCCATAGCAGTCGTCGTCCCGTTTTTCAGTCTCGTTGTCACGTCTTCAGCGCCTCCCTGCTCTCGGTGGGACCGCTGCTCGCGCTCGACGCGCTCGACGCGATGAAAAACTCCCCTGGAACGCCGACCTGTGCGGTCCAGAAGCTCGTCTCGCGGGGGCGAAGCCACCAGGCCAGGAGTTCCGGCGAACCTGGATCGGAGATGTCGTGGATCTTGACTCCGGCGCGGTACCAGGAACTGTACAGCCGGTCCCCGTGTATCTCGAAGTTGTGTGCGGTGGTCCAGAGTCCGCCGGAACTGATCGACGACAACGACCGTTTTCTCGGTCAGCTCCGGACGTTTTCAGGATCAGCTTCGTGGTTGCGCGGCCGTGCTGTCCGCCAGGACAGCTCGGCCTCATCTAACAAATTCCGCGCGTGACGTATGGTGTATTCGACGCCGTATTCTTCTTTGACGTGGTGGAGAAGTAATTTCGGCGACCATGCTTGGAGGTCGTAGCCGAGTTCAGTTGGTGGATTTTGGAGAGTTTCGATGAGTTCGTCACGTTGGTCAGCCTCCAGTTTTGAAGGTCCTCCTGGTCGAGGCTCATCGTAGGGAGCTTGCTCGATCGGTTGCTCCGCGAACCGATCGAGCCAGTTCCGGATGGTTCTTTCAGTGACATCATGTGCCTCTGCGAGCTGATCTCTGTCAGTACCCAGCTTATGATGAATCGCCGCAAGGACTCGCTGAGTTGGGACTCCTTCTTCCGTCTGGCTCAGTTGATCGTGAAGATCCTCAAGCGTGACGTCGTCGAGGTGACCCATCACTAATGCGCCGAATCTGGAAAAAGATGACTCTTTCTGTCCTTATCGTTTTACCGCCGATCGTCACCTCCGTTGGCGGCGATCGGCAAACGTAAACGTGAGAGTAGTCATTGGGACACGGCGCGCGTCTGTTGCACTCCCTGTTTGTTCAGTCCGGTCATCATGTTCCAACGGACTGGGAATCGGCTCGTCTCTTTAGTACAACTGTGGGGAAAGAACAGCTATGAGGGACGCAGTTGATCGTCGGACCGTCCTCATCGTCGGGTTGGTCCTTGGAGCGATTGTTGGACTGAGCGGAATCGGGACAGCCCACTCGGACACGTCTCTCCAGCCTGTTGACGTTGCAGATGTCACAGAAGCTACGGAGATTCGAGATAGACCGCCAGCTCAGAGTGACCCACCCGTCGCAGAACTCGCTGAACAAGAGGAGGGTGATACTGTCGGCTGTGACTCGATGGAGATATTCGCCACCCCGGGGTGGCGAATTCCTCCACGAACTTACAGCCGACAGTATGAGGAGGACGGGGGAGAAACAGAGAACGGGGGAGCATCTCTCCTCGGGGACTGGTGGGGCCTCGGCGGAGAAGCCCAGGAAACGCCGTACATCGGCCTGGTCGAACTCGGAGTTCTCGTCCTGACGCTGGGACTGGGTGGATACATGATCGGAAAACGCAGTTCGCTCGTCCCGGCGCAGTATCGCCGGTATCTCCTCCCCGCCCACGAGTGGTCGATGCTGGCCGGGACTGCCCTCACTGCCCCGCATTTCTTTGCCGTCGAGGAGTGGGAAGGACTTGGTTTCGCCGTCGGGGTGTTGCTCGCCATCGAGGTAGCCAGCGGCCTGTACGGACGACATCTGCACCGGGACGTGATCCGACTCAGTCGCAGGAACGAAACACCCCCGGTCCTCGGATATCTTCTCGACGTGTCCAAGGGCGTGGTGTTCAGCCGGTGGCGCTGGATCCACCGTTCGCTCACGGTCGTAACCGCCGCCGTCCTCGTGTTGCATATCGTGACTGCCATCGGCGAGTGAGTCGATGACGATATTCGCCACCCCGAGGTGTCGAATTACGTCACGAACGTACGGCCGACAGTATGAGGCGCGTATACAGCACGCCCCAAGCGCGATCAGGGGAAAGATGAGAATATTAAAATTAGCTGATAAGAATTGCCAAGGTCTCCCCAACCTTTTTTAGCTTCTGCGGTGCAGGGCGCTAATCTCCCTTCCTCAACGAGCACCGGAGTCCGCGCCAGCGGACAAGGAGCGTTAACGAGACGCTCGCGTCTCGTTCGCACATCAGAACGCGAAGCGTTCTGAGGACGCAGTAGGGAGGGGATACAGCGCCCGTCATCGTTTTTCTTCCCCGCTGTGGCG
>JBDGQL010000194.1:0-8181 GCA_042219105.1 Karumarchaeum halophilus (SeqCode)
CCGCCACCGGGGGTGGCGATCACCGGTAAACAGCTACAACAGACATTATCAGTGGGCGAGAGTTGACCCACGACCTCCGTGAGTTCGAGAAGGTACGTGCCGGACTCCAACAAACCGGGACGCGAAGCGCACACCGGACGCTCGAACAGTCGAGTGGCCGCGAGCTTCGGTACGTCCGGAATGTACTCCACCGAGCGTCGAACGCGATTGTGGACGAAGCACTCCGATACGAGTGCGACGTGATAGCGTTCGAGGACCTGACCCACATCCGCGACCGCACGGGTGCGTCGTGGGGTCACAAGTGGGCGTTCCGAACGCTGTACGAGCAGGTGGAATACAAAGCCCAAGCGGTCGGCGTCTCGGTGAAGCAAGTGGGGTCGGCGTACACGTCCAAGCGGTGCGCCGAGTGTGGCTTCACGGCCGACGAGAATCGCCTGACTCGCAACGACTTCTGCTGCCAGAAGTGCGAGTCGGAAGCGAACGCGGATTACAACGCGGCGAAGAACATCGGATTGCGGTACGTCCGCCGGGGCCAACAGTCGTCCCGGCGGACGGGCAACAGTCAGCTTGCCCTGAAGTCTGGAACTGTGACGCCGAGTGGTGGATTTACCGCCCACCCGGACGGGTTCGAGGCCGAGTTCATGGACAAGCCCCACCCTCCACGAGCGAACCCGTCAGGGTGAGCGAAGTAGGGTGGGGTAGTTGACCAGGACCAGATGCTGTATACGCGCGAGGTGGGGAATACCGTTCACGAGATGTCGCAGTACCTCGACCAGTCGGACGTGATCCTCGAATACATCACGAAAACTGGCCGTGAGGAAGGCAGAGGATATGCAATTCACGGCTGAAAGCGACACCTGATTCTGCCTGCGGTTCAAATCCATACGTAGAATAGCCATTAGAAGGTCCGGTGGTAGTTAATTCCCGAGGAACGGTGGTAGCGAGGCCCCGGGAGAAGGTGCATTTGTTTAACGCACGTTGTACGCTGTTTTTTAGATGACGCGGTTCTGGAGGTAGTCGAGATGCTTTGCGTTGTAGACGATCCTGACCTCGTCGGTGGCCGGCGAACCGATGCAGGTCAGGCGGACATCTTTTTCGTGGACCTCCTCGTCCGAGAGGATCTGTTGCATGTCCATGTTGATCTCACCCTCTCTGACGATGGCTGCGCAGTTCGCGCAGGCGCCGGCACGACACGAGAAGGGCCAGTCGTAGCCCTGTGCCTCGGCGGCTTCGAGGATGTACTCGCCCTGTGCGACATCGAGCGAACCGTAGTCGACGTCGTCGAGTCCGGCGTCGGCCGCCTTCTGAAAGAGGTCAGGGTCGTCCATCTCCCAGCCGTGGTCGTCGAGCACTTCGTAGTTCAGGTATTCGACTTCTGGCATCAGTTACCCTTGGGGGGCCCGGGTGTTCAACCTTGCTCTTTGGGGTGCCAGTCGTGTGGCCTTTTATATTCCTCGCCGTCGGGCGGCGTCCGGTGGGTGGGCGCACGGTTCCGGAGCGACAGTTTAAACGACGGGAAGCGACTACCCGGATGTAATGGACGGCGGATCAGCCGACGGGAGCGAACGGGACGCCGCCGGCGGAGCGGATGTCTCTGCACTCGATGGACTCCCGGGGGGTACTGCCGACCTGTTCGCGGAGCGGGGAATCGAATCGCTGTACCCGCCACAGACAGAGGCAATCGAGGCTGGCGTCCTCGAGGGGACGAACCTCGTCGCGAGCGTCCCGACCGCCAGCGGAAAGACGCTGGTTGCGGCACTTGCCATGCTCGCCGCCATAGAGCGCGGCGGAAAAGCGCTGTACATCGTCCCCCTCCGGGCGCTCGCGAGCGAAAAGGCCGCCGAGTTCGAGACCTACGAGGAGTTGGGTGTCGAGGTGGGCGTCTCCACCGGCGACTACGAGGCCACCGACGAGTGGCTGGCCGCGAAGGATATCGTGGTCGCCACGAGCGAGAAAGTCGACTCCCTGCTCCGGAACGACGCCACCTGGATCCACGACCTGACCTGTGTCGTCGCCGACGAAGTCCACCTCGTCGACGACGCCGGCCGCGGACCGACCCTGGAGGTCACGCTCGCGAGGCTACGGGCGATCCTCGATCCCCAAGTGATCGCGCTCTCGGCGACGATCGGCAACGCCGGCGAGGTCGCGGACTGGCTCGACGCCGAACTCGTCGACTCGACGTGGCGGCCGATAGACCTCCGGGAGGGCGTCCACTACGGCAACGCGATCAGTTTCGCGGACGGCGAGAAGCGCGAGGTTCCCGTCGAGGGGGGCAGACAGACGGCGGCGCTCGTGAAAGACACCCTCGCTGAGGAGGGTTCGACGCTCGTGTTCGTCAACTCCCGCAGGAACGCCGAGGCCGAGGCCGCCCGGCTCGGAGACGCGGTCGAGCCGTTTCTCGACGCGACCGAACGAACGCGCCTCGCGGAGATCGCCGAGGAGATCCGCGGCGTCTCCGACACCGAGACGAGTCGCGATCTCGCTGACGCGGTGGAGGGCGGGGCGGCGTTCCACCACGCCGGCCTCACCTCCGAGCATCGCTCGCTCGTCGAGGACGCGTTCCGCGACCGCTCGCTGAAAGCCATCGCGGCCACGCCCACTCTCGCGGCGGGCGTGAACACACCCTCCCGGCGCGTGATCGTCCGGGACTGGCGCCGGTATGATTCCACGGCCGGCGGTATGCAACCGCTGGACACCCTCGAAGTCCACCAGATGTTCGGGCGGGCGGGCCGCCCCGGACTCGATCCCTACGGCGAGGCCGTCCTGCTCGCGTCCAGCCACGACGAGCGCGAGGAGCAGTTCGACCGCTACGTGTACGCCGATCCCGAGCCGGTGCGATCGAAACTCGCCGCCGAACCCGCGCTCCGGACGCACGTCCTGGCGACTATCGCGACCGGATTCGCTCGCAGCCGCGAGGGCCTGCGCTCCTTTCTCGGCGACACGCTCTACGCCGCCCAGGCGAACGATCCCTCCCATCTCGCGGCCGTGACCGACCGGGTGATCGAGTACCTGATCAGGAACGGCTTCGTCGAGCGCGACGGCGAGGACCTCGATGCCACGCCGATCGGTCACGTCGTCTCCCGGCTGTATCTCGATCCCATGTCCGCCGCCGAGATCATCGACGGCCTCCGGGCTGCTTCCCGCGACGACATGGAGCCCACCCCGCTCGGCCTGTATCACCTCATCGCCCGGACGCCCGACGTGTACGAACTGTACCTCCGGTCGGGAGACGACGAGACGTACACCGAACTCGCTTACGAGCGGGAGGCGGAGTTTCTCGGCCGGATGCCCTCGGAGTTCGAAAACGAGTTCGAAGACTGGCTCGCGGCGCTCAAGACGGCGAAACTGCTGGAAGACTGGGTCGAGGAGGTCGAGGAGGACCGCATCACCGAGCGCTACGGCGTCGGCCCGGGAGACATCCGAGCGAAGGTCGACACCGCCGAGTGGCTGCTGGGTGCGGCCGAGCGTCTCGCGGACGAACTCGACCTCGACGGCCTGGCGGCGATCCGGGAGGCACGGCTCCGCGTCCAGCACGGCGTCGGCGAGGACCTGCTCGACCTCGTCCGGGTTCAGCAGGTCGGCCGCAAGCGCGCCCGTCGACTCCACCGCGCGGACATCGAGTCGCCCGCAGACCTCCGGGAGGCGCCGAAACCGGCGGTCCTGCGGGCGCTGAACGGTCGCCGGAAGACGGCCGAGACGATCCTTCGGGACGCTGGCCGCCCGGACGCCTCGATGGACGACATCGACGACGCCGACGATTCACTCACACCGGCGGCCGAGTCGGGAAGCAAGAGCACAGGGAACCCGACCGATGACGACGCACAGAGTAGCCTTGGCGATTTCTGATGCGCCTGATCGAGGGAACCACGGACGTGGCGGACGTGACCGGGTTCGTCGACGATCTTGGAGCGATCGGCGCCGACCACGGCGGGGCCCTCCAGGCGTTCGACGCCCGGTACGTCGCGGGTCCCGATCACCTCCGGATCGCCGTCGAGCGGGCGAACCGGGCGTTCGAGCGCGAGGACGCCATCGCCGACGACCGGGCGGTCGAAATCCTCTGTTACGCTGCCGCTCGCCGCCAGATTAACCGCGCCATGGAGATGGGCGTCTCCGAGGGCGAGGGGGCCGTGGTGGTCGTTGTCGACGGCGGTGACGAGGCCGGCGCAGCCAAACCAGTGCGCGATCTGGTCGATCCCGATCCGGTGCTCGAGTCGGCGAGCGATCCCGAACTGATCCGGGACTTTTTCGACGTCACGGACGCGGAGATGGCTGCGACCGACGCCACCCTGGAGGATCTGGTGATCGAGCGCGTGAGCCTGCTGGTCGTAGAGAAGTAGCTGGGACAGCAGGCAACAGTCTGTCGGCTGGTCACTACCGGGTCGACTTCTGCGCGCTGGCTTCACCCGCTTGTGCTTCCGCCGGGCCGGAAACAGTCCCGTTGTCGCTGGTGTTCGATTCGGGCGGGCCGGACTCGCCCATCCCGGGCTGGTCGTCACCCGGACCGGTGTCGTTACCCTGTCCGGGATTCACACCGTTACCCTGTCCGGGATTCGCACCGTTACCCTGTCCGGGATTCGCACCGTTGCCCTGTCCAGGGTTCGTTTTGTTCTTCGGCGGACCCCTTCCAAGCCCCTTTCCGGCTCCAGGACCGGCGATCTCCCTGGCGATCGCCGCGACCCCCTGGCCGCTCAGGTTCCGCGCGTTGTTCCTGAGTTCCTGGATCTCGGTGGCGTTGACGCCGTTCTCTTCGAGTTTCTCCGCGGGAATGCCCCGCGACACGGTCTCCGTCCGATTCGCAAGGCGCTGTACAGTGGAGATCCGGGCTCCGATCTCGGCGATCTGGGCGCGGTACTCGTCCTCGGTGATGGTACCGTTCGCGCGGGCCTGGTCGAGCTCGTCCTTGCGCTCTCTGAGCGCGTCGAGCTCCGACTTCAGATCGGTTACCTGGTCTGCGATGACCGCGGCCTTCGAGTCGGACCTGTTGAGCGCGATCTGGAAGCCCCGGCTCTGGACCTCACCCTCTATTTCGGCCTTCTGGACCCCGACGATCCCCGTGAGCTTCAATCCGGGCGAAACGCGGTTATCGGTACCGTTCGTGGCCGCCTGTGCGTTCGCCCCGTCGCTAACGTCGTCCGGGAGGCCCTGGCTTCCGGTGATGTCACCCGGCTCGAGGCCGGCGGCAGGAATCGCCACGACGGTCATGGCGGCAACCACCAGGACTGCGAGCGAAGCCGTGCGTCGGTCCATCTCGTTTCTACGTATGCCCCCCGTGCCCATATAAACCCCAGATCGTCACCCCCAGTTAAGCTGGATTTGATCGAGTTGTATCCCGGTGCAGTCGTCTGGTTTCGGAAGTCGGGGAAAAGTCAAGGCGGGAAGTCCGTCTCGTCGGGAAGCGCGAGGACGTTCTCGCGGCCGATCCGGAACACGTCGACTTCCCCGTCCTCGCGCAGGTTCCCGACGACCTGGCTGGTCTTGGCGTCGGTCCAGTCGAGCTCCTGGACGACCTGCTGTTGTTTCATCCGTCCGCCGTTGTCCCCCAGCAGGCGCAGGACGCGTTCCTCGTTGCTCAACAGTTCCTCCGGGGGATCCGCGGCGACTTCGCCGCCCGCTCCGTCCGATGGTTCGCCGTCTTCGTCGCCCGCCACAGCCGTTTCGCCGCCCGTAGCGTCGCCATCGGTGCCATCCCCCGCGTCGCCGCCGAAACCCGGTCCCGCCTCTCGTCTCCACACGTACCACGCGGCAGCCGCGAGGCTCAGGAGCACCACGGCGCCGATCCCGAGCAGGGGTAGATCGAGTTCCCCCTTCTCGGGCGGCACAGTCGTCGTTCCATCCCCGGGAGATCTGGTCCCATAGTGCGTCACCGAACGAGTCTGCGTCTCGGGCGGCACAGTCGTCGTTCCATCCCCGGGAGGCCCGTCTCCGGTGGGCGTTGGCGTGTCTCCGTTACCCGAGGTGCCCGTGCCGCGTTCGAGTACGAGGCGGGGTTCGTCGTTCGCGAACGTCGTTCGCCCGAACCAGGTGGCGCTCCCGTCGGATTTCTCGTCCGCGTTCGGGATGTTGTCCACGTTCCTGTACGCGTCAGGCCAGGTGAAAAACAGGGTCGTCCCGGAATCGAGCACGAACCCCGAGATGGCGTCACCGGCGCGGAGTTTATCGCCGTCCGCGACCGCGAAGTTCGTCCAGGTGAAGTTGTACGCGACGATGCCGACCCGCTGGATCTCGTCCCGGTCGGTTTCCACCGACACGTTCCGGACCGTCATCTCGCGCCCGGTGGCGTTCTCCGCTGCTCGCGCCGTCCGGTTCATCCGGCTGGCGAACTGGCTCTCGAACTCCGAACGGTTCGCTCGAATGTCCTCCTGTAGCGATTCGAATGCTTCCGTCGCGTTCTCGTCGTCGAGATTTACGCGGTACTCGATCGTCCAGGCTGCGGTTCCATTCTCCTGGAGATCGATCCTGAGCAGCGTGCTATCGTACTCGACATCCGCGGGTGCGGCCGGCTGTGGTGCTATCTCCGCGGGTGCGGCCGGCTGTGGTGCTATCCCCGAGCCAGCTCCGGCGGCGATCCCCGACGTCAGAAACAGGACGGCGAGGACACAGACCAGCCCTGACCGGAAACTCATCACGTGCGGTTGAGGACTGGAAGCTTGATAGCTCTTGTTCTCCGACCCATGGCCTCATCGATCGTCGTCGACGGCGTACACGTAGCCGTCCCCGCGGACGTGGACGCGGTACCCATGGTAGGAAAAGGACACTGCGGTTTCTCTGGACCCGTCCGTTCCGGGTGCGAACAGCGCCTTCTCCAGGTGCTCCGCGTCGATCCGGTCGTACAGCGGTGGTCCCTCGAGTGATTTCGGTGAGATTCCCTCCGCTCCGGCGACGACTCCGGTGATGGTCGACCCGAGATCGGATCCTCGTTCCCGGTCGAAGTACGCGCCGGCGGCGGCTCCTGACGGGCCATCCCCGCGGGAATCTTCGTCTATTCTCATCGGAGGACCGGTCTTTGAGCCGGCCTGTTCGCTCGTGTCTTGGTTGTAGGCCATGGTGTCGTTCGGTTCGTCGGTGTTATCGTGTTCGGCTGTGTCGTTCGGTTCCGCTCGTTGCAGGTTGGAGGGGGGGGGGTTCGCGTCCGTCAGCCGTTGCGTCAGCGGGGGTTTCGTCGGCGCCTGATCGTCGTACGGTTCGATCATTCGATCGCGGTGACGATCGCACGGATCTCTCCTCGGTACGCGTCGGCGTCGAATCCGGTGTCGACGTCGCTCGCGTCGCCGCCCTGGCGCTCGATCGCATCCGAGAGCGACTCGGCGGGGTAGGCAGCGCCGACGATCAGGGAGGACTCTTCGGCTCGCCAGGTCGCCAAGTCGCCGGCAACCGGGAGTGCGTCGATCCCGGCTGCGGCAGCCACGTCGGTGTCGAGCGTCAGGTCCGCGACGTACCGCCGATAGCGGGCCTCGGCGCCCGAGTCGACGGTCACGGTCTCGGCGCTCGTCCGCTCGATGTTCTCGATGCCGGCTTCCCGCAGGCGGGATTCGAAGCGCTCGTTGGCGGCCGTTTCGACGCGGTCGGCGACGCCGGCCTCGGTGCCGGCCGGGCCGCCGAATACGCCGGAAAACACGACGCGACTCGCGGCGATGGTCGAGACGGGATGGTCGATCCCGCCGATCTCGGCCTCGACGTCCCCGCGCAACCCGCCGTCTTCGTGGGCGATGGTGTGTGCCTTCGCCTCGATCGTCGACCCGGCAATCTCCTCCTCGAACACCGTCTCAACTCCCTCATCGATGCGCGTCCAGCCGTCCATCCGTGATTCGGGAAACTCCGGAGCCGAGACCTCGCCGACGCCGGTCGAACAGCCCGCGATCGGGACTGTCGCCGCCGTCGCGAGCCCGGCCACCGCCCCGAGGTAGTCGCGTCGGTTCATGTTGTTATCGTGGTTCGTGTCGGTTATCCCCCGATGTCGGAAAGGGAGCTGCCGAGCTCCTGGCCGTCGAACATCCCGTCGAGGAAACTGCCGATGGAGTCCTGGATCTCGATCACCTGGTCCGGGACCGGGCTCGGAAGGTCAACGGGGGGACCGCCGCCGGCGTTGTCGGCGTTCTCGCTCTCGTTGTCGACACTGGCGTTGTCAGCGTTCTCACTCTCGTTGTCGACGTCGGCGTTGTCAGCGTTCTCACTCTCGTTGTC
>JBDGQL010000194.1:8281-12421 GCA_042219105.1 Karumarchaeum halophilus (SeqCode)
GACGTCGGCGTTCTCACTCTCGTTGTCGACGTCGGCGTTCTCACTCTCGTTGTCGACGTCGGCGTTCTCACTCTCGTTGTCGGCGCCCGCGTTGTCAGCGTTCTCACTCTCGTTGTCGGCGCCGTCGTCACCAACTATGCCGCTGATTGCGTCGCCGAGACTCCCGTTGAGCGCGCCGTCGAGGTGATCGTTGATCGTCTCGTGGGTCTCGGTCACGTGGTCAGGGACCTGCTCGGGCATGTCGGTCGGGGGCCCGGCGTCGTCCGGACGCTCTTCCTCGGCGTCTTCGGTCTCGTTCTCTTCATCCTCGGTTTCCTGCTCGTCCTCGGTTTCCTGCTCGTCCTCGGATTCAGTCTCGTTTTCTTCCGTTTCGTTATCGTCGCGCGCGTCGTCTCCGGGGTCCTCCGCCTCATCGTCGTACTCGTCGTTCGATTCGTCCGCGTTCGACATGCCGGGGGCGTTGCCCGGCGCAGCCGCGGCCGCCCCTGCTGTAACCAGCAGGAGTGCGACCCCGATCGCTGCGATCTTCGCTTTCATGATGCCTCCGATTCCTTCTATTCCGGGTAGGGGTCATTAATGGGGTAAGCCGTGGTCTCGAATTTCCGGGCTTTCAGCCCGTCTAAAGCCGATTTTACGCCATTTAATTCGGTTTAACCGCCGCACCCGTCGCGCGGGCGCCATCACCCGGCCGATGGCGCCATCCCGGAGGGCGCACGCGCTCCACGAGGCTATGTGAGGCCGCCGCTTGACCTGCCTGGAAGGTGCCACATTTAAACCTCGTCCCGACCAACTGGCGCGCATGAGCGACAACGAGGGGCGCGGCAAGGACCTCCGCATGCCCGAGGAGGGGGAGGTCTTCGCGGTCGTCACGGATATGCTCGGGGCGAACCGTGTCCGGGTACGGTGTGCTGACGGCGAGGAGCGTACGGCGCGCATCCCCGGCAGGATGCAGAAACGCGTCTGGATCCGCGAGGATGACGTCGTCCTCGTGGAGCCCTGGGACTGGCAGGACGAGAAGGCCGACGTCGTCTGGCGCTACGAGAAAGGGGACGCCGACCAGCTCAGAGAGGAGGGCCACATCGAGTGATGCACTGACATGGCCGGGGAGTACGGCCTCCTCGAACCCGAGGAGGTAGAAGGGGTCGGCGACGAATGGGGAGACATCGACTTTTCGGACGACGAGGCCGATCGGATCGCCCGCGAGCGCGACCGCGAGTTCGCGCAGTTCCGCAAGCGCCTGCAGAACACGGAGCAGTTCAAGGTAGCGGGGTCGGTGTTCGACGACGCGACGTACGCGGCCATTTACAAGCTCGTCCAGGACGGCCACGTGACCGCCATGGGTGGGCCGATCTCCTCCGGAAAGGAGGCGACCGTGTTCGAGGCCCACGGGCCCGGTGACGACGACGTCGCGATCAAGATCTACCGGATCAACGCCTCCGACTTCACCCACATGCGGGAGTACCTGGAGGGCGACCCACGCTTTGAGGGGATCGGCTCCGACAAAAAGAAAGTCGTTCTCGCGTGGGTGCGCAAGGAGTTCGCGAACCTGCAGCGCGCGAGCGCCGGCGGCGTTCGCGTTCCGGAACCGATCGCGGTCCAGCGCAACGTGCTGGTGATGGAGTACCTCGGCCGGGAGGGCCACCCCGCGCCGACGCTCGACGACGCACACCTCGAAAACCCCGAGACCGCTTACGGCGTGGTCGCGGAGTACACCCGCCGCCTGTACCGCGCGGGCCTGATACACGGCGACCTCTCGGAGTACAACCTCGTGGTGTGGAACGGGGAACTGTGTGTCATCGACGTGGGGCAAGCACTCACCGTCCAGCACCCAAACGCCGAGGAGTACCTGCGCCGGGACTGCCGGAACGTCACGAGTTTCTTCTCCCGGCAGGGCCTGGAAGTACCCGCCGAGGGTCTGTATGAGTATGTGACCGGCGACGACGATGGCGTGATCGACTTCGAGGGCGGGGTGACCCCGGGCAATGAGTGAGGACGCACGCATCGAGCGCCGCCCGCCAAAGGAGGTGTTCGGATTACTCGGCAACGAGACTCGGATCGAAATCCTGTACGCGCTCGATGAGTCCCCCGGGGAACCGGTGTCCTTTTCCGAACTCCACGAGGAGGTCGGCACCCGCGACTCGGGGCAGTTCAACTACCATCTGGGCAAACTCGCGGACCACTTCGTCCGCAAGACCGAGGACGGCTACGAACTGACGGTCGCCGGAACGGGGGTCGTCGGCGCGCTTCGGGCCGGTCGGTACACCGCGGACGTCTCGATCGACCCGATCGAACTCGACGATCCGTGTCCGCGGTGTGGGGGGACGATCCGCATCGCCTACGAGGAGGAGTACGTCCAGACGCGGTGTGTGGACTGTGACGACTGGGGCAGCCAGTTCACCGTTCCGCCGGGCACGATCGAGCAGTTCGACCGCGAGGAACTCCCGGAGGCGTTCGACCGCTGGCTGGGGACGACAGTCGAGCGCACCGTTTCCGGCTTCTGCCCGAACTGCTCGGGACGCCTCGAGGGTGCCCTGGAGCCGGATTCGGACCGCGTCCAGGGAGCAGCCGCCGACTTCGACTGCGATCAGTGTGGCGTCGTCGCGAAGATAAATCCGGTCGCGCTCCTGTATTTCCACCCCGCTGCAGTTTCCTTCTACTACGATCACGGGATCGACGTGCGGTCGACGCCAAGCTGGGAGCTCGACCGCCGGAGCGACCAGTCGATCGAGCGCCTGGAGTCGGATCCCTTCCGGATCCGGGTCGAAATCGACATCGACGACGAACGTCTCGTCGCGACCATCGACGAGACGGCCACGATCACGTCGGTCGAGCGGGAGTCGGTCTGATGCGAACCCTCATTATACTGTCGGTCACAAGTCCGTGGAGGAATTCGACACCCCGGGGTGTCGAATATCTCCATCGAGTCGTGACCGACAGTATCACTCCGGTGGCTCCTACTCGCGCTCGGGTTCCCGCTCCCGGCGCCGCTCGTCCTCGACGTCCTCGAGCGTCTCCGTCTCGAGCAGGCGGTCCAGTTTGCGCTCGAACTGCTCGTCGGTCAACTCGCCGCGGGCGTACCGTGCCCGGAGTTCCTCGAGGGGGTCGTCCTCCTCGTTTGTCTCCTCGTTCTCGACCGTGTCGGCCTCGCCGTCCCACCACTCTGTGACTTCCTCCTCGTCGCCGAACAGCATCGCCGTGACCGGGACGAGCACGACGTATCCAAACAGCATGAACGGGAGCCACCACTCATAGTCCAGAAACAGGGCGGCAAGCCAGACGCCGGTCACCACGGTCGAAACAATTCCGGTCGCGTTCTCCCGGGCGCGGCGCGCGGGGCTGCTCATACACGACCGTGAGACGAGACACGAACATAAAAGCGATCCCCGGGCAGCGTCAACGCCGAACTGCTCCGCCGCCCGTGACAAAGGACTTTAACCCTACAGTCGCTTCGGTGTACGTATGCAGCACGTGAAGATTCCGCAGGATCGTATCGGCGTGCTGATCGGGGAAGGCGGCGAAACGATGCGGGAAATCGAACGCCGCGCCGACGTTCGTCTCGACATCGACTCGGAGAACCACTCCGTCCGGATCGAGGAGAACGGCGATCCCGTCGCCAAGCTGAAAGCCCCCGACATCGTGCGCGCCATCGGCCGGGGGTTCCGTCCGGAGGACGCCCTGGCCCTGCTCGAAGACGACATGATGATGTTCGAGCTGATCGACATCGACCGCGCCGCCCGGAACAAAAACGACCTCGAACGCCAGAAGGGGCGACTCATCGGCAAGGACGGCCGCACCCGGGAGCTGATGGAGGAGCTGACCGGCGCGCGCGTCGTCGTCTACGGCACGACGCTGGGCGTCATCGGCATGCCCACGCAGGTCGACATCGTCCGCTCGGCCGCCGAGATGCTTCTGGACGGCGCACCCCACGGCGCCGTCTACTCCTTTCTGGAGCGCAAGCGCCGCGAGGAACTCAAGCACAAAGGCATGCAGTATCACAGTTTCACCGGCTAGCCCGCGTCGACCTCATCGTTCCGCCCGGGATCGGGAGAGCGGAGCCGCCGTACGGTCGGTTGGAACTGTTTTACACAATTTCAAGGCGAATACACCCGCCTTCCCGTGAGGAGGGAGTGTTCCGACGGC
>JBDGQL010000027.1:0-12328 GCA_042219105.1 Karumarchaeum halophilus (SeqCode)
CGCCACGTCGCCCGAGCGCTGGGTGAGGTGGACGTTCAGCCGGTCGCCCTGGACGCTGAACACGAAGGTGTAATGACAGGGCGGCAGGGTCGAGACCGCGGCGTTGGCGGGGTGCCAGGCGTTCACCACGATTCGCCGGGACCGGGGGTTCTCCCGCAGTTGGTCGAGAGCGTAGTCGATCTGGTCGAACGTGCCGTCGTCGTTCATCCAGCGGTGGGCGTCGTCGGGCCAGGTCTCCCCCGGCAGGCGGTCCTCAGCTTCGGGCACCGGGTAGCGCCGCCAGAACCGGCCGTATGCGGTGTCGAGATGTCCCTCGTCGTCGGCCCACGCGTCCCAGATCGACGTCTCCTCGCTGAGGGTCCGGACGTGTTCCTCCCCGGAGAGGTACCAGAGAAACTCGTGAACGAGCGAGTTCCACCGAAACCCCGAGAGATCCTTCGTCGTGAGGAGCGGGAACCCCTCCTGCAGGTCGACCTCGTAGTGTCGGGAAAAGTCCGCGATCGTGTCCACGCCGGTCCGGTTTGGCTTGTACGCTCCCTCCGAGAGAACGCCGTCGACGAGATTCAGGTACTCTTGCATTTGTGTGTTTCCGGACGGGCGGCGCTGTCCGCGTGCTTGTCAATCATCGTGGACGGCGGGGTGATAAGCGCTGTCATCGGCGCGGGATCCCGGAGGGAGTCTCGGATATACGGGTCGACAGAACTGTTGATAGAATTAGCCTCCACCGTACCCGGCGAATATCTATCAGGACTTCTGTCGACCCGTATATACACCCGGACGTGACTCTGTTACGCGCCACGACACCAGATCAATGCGTTCGGCTCGTGATACCCTGGGTTTGTGACGGCACGGCTTGCACAAATCACGTCCGGGTGTATAATCGTGGTCGCTCCGAGCAGAGATGGACAAAGACGGATTTGAGCTATAGGTCGAATTAAGTCACGGACGAACACATACAAGCGTAATGCCAGCGATCGAAACGAACGGACTCACAAAACGGTTCGGAGAGGACGTCCTCGCGGTTGACGACCTCGATCTGACCATCGAAGAGGGGGAGGTGTTCGGCTTTCTCGGACCGAACGGGGCGGGAAAGTCGACGACGATCAACATGCTACTCGGGTTCCTGTCGCCCACGTCCGGATCGATCAGGGTGCTCGGGTGGGACGTGACCACGGAGTCGCTGTCGGTCCGCCAGCGGACCGGCCTCCTTCCGGAGGGGTGGGAACCGTACCCGAACCTCACCGGACGCGAACACGTCGAGTCGGCCATCGACGCCAAGAACGCGAACGACGACCCCGACCGACTCATCGAGCGTGTCGGACTGGATCCCGACGACGCCCGGCGGCCGGCCAAGGAGTACTCCACGGGGATGCGCCAGCGCATGTCGCTTGCCGTCTCGCTCGTCGGCGAACCCGACCTGCTGATTCTCGACGAGCCGTCCTCGGGACTCGACCCGGACGGCGTCGCCCTGCTCCGGGAGATCATCCGCGAGGAGACCGAGCGCGGCGCGACCGTGTTCTTCTCCAGTCACATTCTCGAAGAGGTCGAGAAGGTGTGTGACCGGGTCGGCATCCTCGACGAGGGCGAACTGGTGGCCCTGGACACCATCGACAACCTCCGGGGGAACCTCGGGACCGGCGCGACGGTCACGGCGACCCTCGATACGGTCCCCCAGGATCTCGGCGTTGGGAGCATCTCCGGGGTTGGAAACGTCTCCGTCGACGATACGGCCATCACCGCGGAAGTCGGGAAACCCGCCGCGAAGATGGACGTCCTCCGGCGTCTCGACGACCGGGCGACCGTCAAGGACATCAGCATCGAGGAGGCATCCCTGGAGGCGCTGTTCGAGGAGTACACGAACGGCGCAGAGCCAGGATCGACCGACGATAGCGGCGGCGCATCGACTGACGGGACGAGCCCCGAACCTGCACAGGCGATTCAGGGGGGTGAGTCGGCATGAGTTTCGGCACGGTCGTCCAGGACGACTTCAAGAACACCCGTCGCTCGTACGTTGTCCTCGGCGTGATCGGCGTTCTCGCCGCGCTCACCGGGCTCATCGTCTACGCCGTCGAGAGCAACCACCCCGACGCCTTCCGGTCGCTGTTCGACGTCTCGTTTTTCTTTTTCCTCGTCATGCCCCTGATCCTGATCCCGCTCACGTACCTCTCGATCGCCGGCGACCGCGAACGGGGATCGATCAAACACACCCTCGGATTGCCTAACAGCAGAGCGGAGTACGTGCTCGGGAAGTTCGTCTCCCGAGCGTCGGTTGCCGTCACGGCGGTCCTGCTCTCGACGGCCGTCGCGGCGATCCTGGGCTTTGCCCTCTACACGAACCCCATCGATCCGATGCGGTTCGTCTGGTTCGCCGCCATCTCCGCGCTGTTCGTGGCCTCTCTGACCGGGATTTTCGTCGCCTGCTCCGCGCTCACGAAACGACGCTCGCGGGCGATGTTCGGCGTCATCTTCGCGTACTTCGTGCTCGGACCGTTCTGGTTCGGGTTCCTCCCGATCGTGAGTCTCGAAACTGTCATTACGTTTATCGACGACACGATAAACACCAACCTTGCGGAGACGGCGCTCGACAACATCACGTTTAGTTCGCCGATAACGGCGTACCTAGCCGGGCTGGAACCAGTGTACGAGGGCGTCATCGGCACCGGGGAGTACGAGATGATCGACAGTAATTATACCGGCGGGAGCGACCACGTGTGGGCTCAAAACTGGTACAACTGGCTCGTGATGGCTGCCTGGGGCGTCATCCCTCTCGCGGTGAGTTACGTGCGCTTCCGTGTCGCCGAACTCGGGTAGTCCGACAGTATACACCCGGACGTGATTTGTTTAACCTGTGTCGTCACAAACCTGGAGCATCACGAGCCGAATGTACTAATCTGGTGTCGTAGCAGTTAACAGAGTCACGTCTGGGTGTATATCAGGGCCACCACCGTTCCGAGTCCGACAGAGCCAAACCGCCCGCGAAGCGACCACGGGTATGGCTCATAATCTCGCTGCCGGCGTCCGGGCGTTCACGAGCAACGCCTTTCTCGTTCCGGGCGAGCGCACCGTTCTCGTCGACGTGGGGGCGAATTTCGACGCCGTGAGCGCGATTCGCGAGCGCACCGGCGACCTCGACGCGGTCGTGCTCACCCACACCCATCGCGACCACATCGGCAACCTCGGAAGCGTGAAAGACGCCTTCGGCGTCGACGCCTGGGGGTTCGACACCGGGCAGGCAGGCGTCGATCACGAGATTGCCGACGAGGAGACGGTCCAGTTGGGCGATCGGGAGTATCTCGCCTTGCACACGCCGGGACACAAGAACGACCACCTCGCCTTTCACTCCGCGACTGCGAGCACCCTGTTCGTCGGCGACCTCGTTTTCAAAAACGGCAGTTTCGGGCGGACGGACTTAGAGGGGGGCAACCGCTCGCTCCTGCTCGACAGCATCGACCGCCTCCTCGACCGGGTCGATCCCGGCCTCGAAACGATGCACACGGGCCACGGTCCGAGCGCGGAGGGCGACGCCTACCGCCACCTCGAACTCGCCCGGCAGTTCGCGGCGAGTGGAGTGTAGTCAGTTCGCGACGAACCGGATCCGATCACCCCCGGGTGTCCGGGGACTCGCCGAACCGAGCGACCCCCATCGTGCATATCACTAACGTTTAACATGGATCCGGGCGCAGTCCCGCGCATGGACCTCGGTATACGGGTCGACAGAACTGTTGATAGAATTAGCCCCCACCGTACCCGGCGAATATCTATCAGGACTTCTGTCGACCCGTATATCAACCTCTGGGTGTGGGGGCACCGGTGACCGACGAGACGACGGCCGAGCGCGTTCCACAGGCCGCGGAGATGGGGTACGTCGTCGTCGCGATGACCGAGGAACGGGATCTGCTGGCCGAGGACCCGGCGGTGCGCGCGAACGGTCGTGAGTACGTCCGCGACAGCATCGACGCGGCCGCGGCAATGGACGACATCGTCGACCAACTTTCGGAACTCGCCCCCTACGCCGGCGAGTGTGGCGTCACCCCGTGTGTCGAGTTGCTGAACCGCTTCGAGACGAGCGTCCTCAGCACCGCCGAACAAACCATCGACGTGGTCGACCGGATCGACGATCCCGCCTGCGAGATCCTGCTGGACACCTTCCACATGAACGTCGAGGAACAGTCCCCGCCGGACGCGATCCGGGCGGCCGGCGACCGCCTGGGTCACGTCCACGCCTGTGGCAACGACCGAGGCGCCCCCGGCAACGGCCACGTCGACTGGGAGGCGGTTGCAGCGGCGCTCGAGGACGTCGGCTACGACGATCAGGCCGTGATCGAGCATTCACCCCGGAGGTGGAGAGCATCGCCCGCGCGGTCGCCATCTGGCGACCCCTGGCGGAAAGCCAGGACGCCCTCGCCGCCGACGGGCTGGCGTTTCTCCGGGATCTCTTCGGGGAGTGATCGAACGGCCCATCCGAATATACACCCGGACGTGATTTGTGCAAGCCGTGCCGTCACAAACCCAGGGTATCACGAGCCGAACGCATTGATCTGGTGTCGTGGCGCGTAACAGAGTCACGTCCGGGTGTATAGCCCGTCACACGGACTTTTGTCGGTGCGCGAGGGAGTGGGCGTATGGACGACGGGAGGCCCAGTTACACCGCCGAGTACGCCCCGTTCTACGAGGCACTGACGGGGGCAGACACTCGGGACGCTGGTGACCGTCCTCGCCAGCGGTCTTTCCATCGCCGGGATTCCGACCCAGGGGTATCCGACCACACAGGTCGCCCTCGCTGGGCAGACGATGCTCTGGGGGTACGCGTTGCTCGGCGAGGAGTTTCTCCGGCGGGTCCCGGTCGTCGCGACGATCGGGGAGCGCGCGGTCTTCGAGGACCTCGAGGAGGGCGTGGTCGTCGTCGACGCCGACGGGACGATCACGCGGGCCAACGCCAGGGCCCGGTCGTACCTGGACCGTAACGACCTGGGTGGCGGACAGGTCGCCCCCCTGCTCGACCGGGTGGGTGTCTCGGCGCTCTCGGAGTTGCCCGCCCGGTTCGAGTCCCACCAGCGAACGTATCGGGTGAAGGCATCCCCGATAACGGACTGGCGGGGCGCACAGATCGGCACCGCGCTGGTGATACAGGACGTGACACCGATATTCAGACGCCAGCAACGCCTCCAAGTGTTGAACCGCATCCTCCGGCACAACGTCCGCAACGACATGACGCTCGTTCTCGGGATGAGCAACCGGTTACGGGATCGAGACGACAGCCAACTGACGGAGATCGGGGTCACCCTCCAGGAGAAGGCGAACGATCTGGCCTCGATCAGCGAGAAGGCGGTAGAGATCGAACGGATCCTCGATGACCCGCTCAGCGTCGCGTCCACCGACCTCGAGGACACCGTTGAGGAGGTCCTCTCGCCGCTCGCCTCTCAGTATCCCGCGGCGACGGTCGAGCAGCATGTCCTCGCCGAGAAGGCGCACACCGACTCCCGGATACTGTCGATCGTACTGGATGAGGTAGTGGAGAACGCGCTCGAACACGCCGGCCGCCCCGGAGGGGAGCCGGTTCCCGACGAGTGAGAACGGAGCCACGTCCGATGAGGGCCGTGGCAGGGAGACAACGGCCCCGTACACCAACTCCGGCGCAGTGTCCGACTAGCCCGGCCGGCGGAGGAGCGCCGACTGACGTCCGCGGGCACGACGCATCGACCGCCGACGTCGGTCTCAGTAAAACTCCCGCACCAGATCCATCGCGTCCTCGGGGGCACCGCCGGGGATGTCGGCCATGTTCGAATCGAGACCCTTCTCGGCGCCGTACCCCTTAGAGGCCTCGTTCTTGTACAGTACGCCCTGGTACTCCTTCTCCGAGTCGAGAATCGCCGTCTTGGCGTCCTCAATGTCCGTGGGGTCGTGGTCGGACTCGGCAGTGTCGACGAGCGAGTCCCGGAAGTAGTCGTAGGTGTCGACGTCGTTGAACGTCACGCAGGGCGAGAACACGTTCACGAAGCCAAACCCGTCGTGTTCGATGGCCTGCTTGACGATCTCGGTGTGGCGCTGGGCGTCGGAGGCAAACGACTGGGCGATGAACGAACCGCCGGCGGCGAGCGCCAGGGCGAGGGGGTTGACGGGGGGCATCTTCGGGCCTTCCGGGGAGGTGGCGGTCTCGAAGTCCTCCCGGGAGGTGGGCGAGAACTGCCCCTTGGTGAGGCCGTAGATGCGGTTGTCCATGACGATGTAGCTCATATCCACGTTTCTCCGCACCGCGTGGACGAAGTGGCCGGCGCCGATCGAGTAGCCGTCCCCGTCGCCGCCCGCGACCATCACCTCGAGACCGGGGTTAGCCATCTTCACGCCACAGCCCACTGGGAGGGCGCGGCCGTGGACGCCGTGCAGGGCATACGAGTGCATGTACGTCCCGATCTTGCCCGAGCAGCCGATCCCCGCCACGACGAACGTGTTGTCGGGGTCGTTGCCCGTGTTGGCCAGCGCCTTCATCATGCCGTTCATCGTCCCGAAGTCGCCACAGCCGGGACACCAGGTGGGCTGTTTGTCGGACTTGAAGTCGGTGAACCGGACCTCCGAACTCATGTTCGCACCTCCGTTTGTCCCGAATCGTTTTGAATGGCCGCTTCTACCTCGGCCGCGAGTTCGTCGGCCTTGTAGCGGACGCCGTCGTACTTGTTCACGCGGTCGACGCGCTCCAGCACGTCCCGCTCGATGAGGTCGGCAAACTGTCCCGTCGCGTTGCACTCCACGACGATGACGTCCTCGGCGGCTTCGACCTCCTCCGTGAGGTCCGGCCGGGGGAAAGCGTAGGGAACGGAGACGAACCGGATCGACTCCCCGAGCAGGTCCATCGCCTCGACCATCGCGCCCTCGTTCGAGCCCCAGGAGATGACGAGCGTGTCGGCGTCGGCGTCGCCGAACTCCCGGTAGTCCCAGTCCTCGCGTTGGCGGGCGGTCTCGACCTTGCGCTGGCGCTTCTCGACCTGGTCCTCCCGGACGTCGGTGTCTTCGGTGCGGCGTCCGAGTTCGTCGTGTTCGAGGCCGGTCGTCATGTGGGCGCCGTTGGTGACGCCGGGGATCGTCCGCGGACTGATGCCGTCGGGCGTGTCGGCGTGTGGCTGGAAGCGACCCCGCCCGTCGGTCCAGGGTTCGAGATCGTCGGGGTCGGAAACGAGCATCCCCCGGTCGATCTCTACCTGCTCCATATCGAAGGTGTCGGGTTCGAAGGTCCGCTCGGTGACCGCGAGCGAGAGGTCGCCGACGACGTAGACGGGGGTCTGGTACTTCTCGGCGAGATTGAAGGCCTCGACGGTCTTCCAGAAGCACTCGTCGATGGTCGTGGGCGTGATGACGAACCGCGGGACCTCGCCGTGACTCCCATACAGCATCGCGTTGAGGTCGCCCTGCTCTTGCTTGGTGGGCATCCCGGTCGAGGGACCCGATCGCATGATGTTGGCGATCACGAGCGGCGTCTCGGAGGTGGCGATCAGGCCGAACGTCTCCGCCATGAGGTCGATCCCCGGTCCGGAGGTGGCAGTCATGGCCCGGGCGCCAGCGCGTGCGGCACCGAGCGCGAGGTTGATCGCCGATAACTCGTCCTCGGCCTGCTCGACGTGGCCGCCGTAGCGTTCGATCCGACCCTTGAGGTACTCCATGACGTCGGTCGCGGGCGTGATCGGGTAGCCGGCGTAGAACCGACAGCCGGCGGCGATGGCGCCCATCCCGATCGCCTCGTCGCCGTTCAGGAGGACGTAATCGGAGTCAGTCGTCTCCAGGGAGTATCCGAGGTCGTCGGTGTCGTAGTTCTCCCGGACGTACTCCTGGCCGAGACGCGCCGCCTTCTTGTTGCCCGAGATGATCGTCTCGCCCTTGTCGCCAAAGCGTTTCTCGAGGGCCTCATCGAGGTTGCTAATCGGGAAGCCGGCGACAGCGCAGGCGGCGCCGAGCGCCACGACGTTGCGCATAATTGCGCCGCCAGCCTCCTCGGCGAGACGTTTGAGCGGGACGTCGAGACCGACCATCCCCTCTGGGGCCTCGAAGTCCGACATCATCGTGCGCTCGCCGTCGTAGATGATGACGCTGCCTTCGTGGAGTTCGTCCATGTTCTCCTCGACGGTGCGCTGTGTAAGCGCGATCAACACGTCGAGCCGGTCGACGACACTCCGAACGCTGTCGACGTCGGTCCGGACCTTGTAGGCGGTGTATCCTCCGCGGATACGCGACGCGAAGTCCTTCGAGGTGAACACGTGTCGGCCCGCCCGCGAGAGCGCCTGGGCGAATATCTTCCCGGTGGAGTTGATGCCGTCCCCGGCCTCTCCGCCGATGGCCCAGTTGAGGTCGTCGGTCATTGTGCGGGCACTTACACCCCCCCAGCAAAAAAGGTTCTGAATGGTGTACCCCCGAGAAACGGACGATCACATGATAATCTGTGTTATTTCGTTCGTCATATCACGTTCATTTGGATTCTATCATATAAAATTACAAATGTACGGGATCAAACGTCTCTCCGGGAGAGGGGTCGTATACGGGTCGACAGAAGTCCTGATAGATATTCGCCGGGTACGGTGGAGGCTAATTCTATCAACAGTTCTGTCGACCCGTATACTGTCGGCTGTGACACGACGAAGATATTCGCTACCCTGGGGTGTCGAATTCCTCCACGAACGTACAGCCGACAGTATCACAGAGCGAACCAGGATCGAACTCCGGGATGACGGTCGGGGCCGATATCGAAGCCGTCTTTTTGTCGACCCACCGAACGGCGGGTAATGAGAATCGAGTATCCGGAAGACGTTGACGCGGTCGTCTATGATCTCGACGGGACGTTGCTCCGGCTCGCCGTGGACTGGGAGCGGGTCGCCGCCGATGTCGGGGCGGTGTACGGGGAGGCCGGGATCCCGACGGAGGGTGCCGGCGTCTGGGAGTTGCTGGAGCGCGCCGAGGAAAACGGGATCGGCGAGGAGGTCGGGGCGGCGATCGCGGCCCACGAGCGCGAGGGCGCACACGAGTCGGTACGACTCCCCCCGGCCGACGACCTGATTGAGCGCTCCCTGCCCGCCGGCGTCTGCTCGCTCAACTGCGAGGCGGCCTGCCGGATCGGCCTGGAAACCCACGACCTCGCGGACCACGTCGACGCCGTCGTCGGCCGGGATACGGTCGGTGCCCGAAAGCCGGACCCCGAACCGCTACTCGCCGCCGTGGACGCGCTGGGCGTCGATCCCGAGGCGGCGCTGTTCGTGGGCGATTCGGAGAGCGACGAACTGACCGCGACGCGTGCCGGGACGCGCTTTTCCTACGTCGGGGACGGGCCGACGAGCCTGGGCCGGTGATAGGGCCGGTCGTAAGTCATTTCGGGGACATCAACCCCCGTCGGCCTGTCGCGACCGGGCATAGAGGTACGTCGAAACGGCGGTGACGATCCAGACGCCGGCCCCCACTCTAATCGCGAAGCCTGCCCGGGCACCCCAGGACGGCAGGGAAACGAACAGGGCAGCGAGCGCCACGATCGGCGCCCCGACGAGGATCGTCGTCACGAAGGTGACCTGCATGATCCAGCCGTAATCAACTCCCTCGGGATCGTACTCCTCGACCTGCTCGGGCACGATCACGTCTCCTCGCCGGTCGGGCTTACGCGTTGTGACCTCCGACGAAGCCCACTCCAAGATACGCACTACGACGTCAGTTCAGCGAACAGCGCCTGCACGTCCACGACGTCAACCTCGCCGTTCCCGCTGAAGTCGAACAGCTGTAGGTTCTCCGTCAGCACCGAATCATCGCGATTGGCGAACATCGCCTGGACGTCCACGACGTTCGCCTCGCCGTTGCCGTTGATGTCCTCGTACAACCCATCGCCATCCGGATCAGTGGGCGGTGCGTCGAACCCGCCGACCGGGGACAGCGTCACCTGGAGTGAGGCGTCTCCCACGCCCGTGACCGTGTAATCGCTCCTTGTCTCGGTGCCTGCGGAATCAACAGCGAGGTTCACGCCCGTCGTACCCCGATTGGTTCCCTCGACTGTGACGGTCGCAACTGTGACCGATCCCGTATCATTGGTGTCCATCAGTGCTGCCTCGATCGTCACAGAGGAGTTATCCGACGCAATCTCGACGCTCTGCTGGCCGGGATTGCCACGGAGTGAGACCCCCGTGATGGCAGCGACGCTTGAGTTTTCGAGCGTCACCGTCGTGTTGTGTGCGCCCACGCCACCGCTCGCGTTCGCCACGACGACTTCGTATGTGGTCGCCTGGCCCTGGGAGACCTCCTCCTCGGCCGGAACCAGGTTCACTTCAGTCGCTCTCGGTTCTGGGTCGGCATCAGTATCAACGACCGTCGCGCTCGCCACGGGCGTGAGCGACACGTTCCCGGTTGCACTGTCCGCAGCACTTGCCCGGATCGTGTAGATCCTGTCCGCATCGACTGGGGGCCAGGTGATATCGACCGACACGTTGGCCACCACGTCAACCGTCCCGGCACCGTCAGGCGACACTGCGAACGTCAGCGTGTCCATCACGCCATCCTGATCGGGGCCGTCGACCTTGCTGACACTGGAACTGATCGAGATCTCGCTGCCGTCAAGACGGTCCGTCACGGTCGCGGAGTTCGCCGACAGGTTCTCACCCGCCACAGCGTCCGGGAACGTCATCGCGAACGTGTCCGTGTTTCCGTCCCGGCTCACGTTCTCGAACACCGCACTGACGTCATGACTCTCCGTCACCGATTCGTTCACTACCGATGGATCCACCGACCCGCCCGCGGATCGAAGGGTCGGACCCTCCTGTTCATCACCCTCGTCGTCCTCGGGCACACCGATCACGAAGCGCACCTCACCGAGCGTTCCGGAGACCTGCGGGCTGTACTGTGAGAGGTTGAGCGCGTCCGTCGGTGAGGGCGGGTCGTTGACGCTCACTTCCACGGTGGGGTTACTCGCCTCCCCGGTCGCGTGCACGTACACGCTGTCGCCCGGCGAGACCGACTCCGGCAGTGTCACGTTCGCGGTAGCCAGGCCGACCCCGAAGCCGCCGGATCTGAGGGTGAGGTTAGCGCCGGCGGGAATCTCCGGACCGCCGGTGTGTGCAAGCTCCATCACGGTCCCGTCATCGGAGAGCGAGCCCTCCAAGCGCGGTGCCTCGCCGATCCAGCCGGGCGCGTCAGCAGACGTGCTCCCGAGACCCGTCAGCGAAAACGAGAGGTTCTGCGTCTGACCGTCCGCGAAGGACTGCTGGAGATTCATCTCTCGCACCAGCCCGTCCGACCGGACGAGAACCTCCCCGGACATGTCGGTGAGGTTGGCGTTACTGAAGGCGCCACTTTCCTCCACGGCAGTTTGGTTGATGCCCGTGGCCGACAGCCGCGTCAGCTCCTCGCCGTTCCGGGTGACCGTTCCGTTTTCCTCGAAGGTTCCGAGGTTGAGCTGCTGGCTCGGGTACGCTCGAAGGAGGATCGCGTACGTGAACGCCACCCGGAACTGCGTGCCCGTGGATCCGTAGCTGTAGGTCTTCGGCGGCGACTGGGTGTTGTTGAACCTCGTGACATAGTCCGGGGAGACGTAGAACCGCGCGACGCCGTCACCGTCGAGTTCCCTGATTTCGATCCGGGCCGCCGAGGTTCCGTTGGACAGCGTGAACGCGATCGGGTTTTCTCCCCCCTCCACGGAGACGTTGACCTGGAACGACGATCCATTGAGGATCGAGTAGTGAGCCTCTCTGATTGCTGAGCCGTTCACCGACCCGTTAGCCTCGATCCCCGGCGGAGACGTCACGTTGTCGGTAGTGTTGTCTTGTACAGGAGTATTCAAATTTGGCTCCGTAGCATTAGTTAACTCGCTAAGGGGAACAGACACGGCTAACGGACTCAATATCATCAAAAGGGCTAATAACACCGCCCGCACCTGTTTTTTATTTCTGATCTTCCCGATCAGTTGCCAACCAGAACCAGCCATGTTTCTGTGTCACCAATCCAGTGGCATCTACTTCAACCTTAGGTCAAATTTGTCCTCGATAAAAGTCACAGGGGGTGGCGAATATCTCCATCGAGTCGTGACCGACAGTATCAGTAACGCCCAACTGCGCCCCATAGTCAACGAGCGGTTGATTTTGACCAGGCCCCGCATAAGCCTTCTCAGAAGGCCTGATGGCGGCGACTCTTGGAGCACTGATGAATCATCCACAAACTTCGTCACCAGCGGACGAACAGTCCGAAATCAATAACTGGATGTACAGTCCCTATACGCCTCAAATTCGGTGGCTCAGAACCCGGCAATCTGTGGATGGTCCGTCATGGGCCACTGCGGATTGTGAACCACGCGAAGACGGTCCTCGCTCGCGACGCTCGC
>JBDGQL010000128.1:0-1622 GCA_042219105.1 Karumarchaeum halophilus (SeqCode)
GAAGCCCCACCCTCAGCGAGCGCGTCAGCGCGAGCAGGGTGGGGTAGTTCACGCCTCTGCTTCGGTCGTCCCGAGAGCGTCGGCAGCCGTCTCGGCCTCCGACCGGACGAGCGGCGAGCGGTCGTCGGCGTACTCGCTCGCTGCCTCCAGGGCGCGCTCGGTCCCGATCTGGAGAAGTGCCCACGCCGCGCTCGCCCGGACGGACTGTGAATCGTCGTCGGCGAGCGTGCTCGCCAGGGGTTCGATTGCGCGGGTGTCGCCGATCAGGCCAAGCGCCCGTGCCGCGTGACTCCGGACGCTTTCCGAATCCGCCGCCAGCCCCTGTGCGACCGTACGGGTCGACTCCCGGGAGCCGATCTCGCCGACCGCCTTCAGCGCGACTCGCCTGAGTGCGTCGTTGGCGTCGGGGCCCGCGTACTCCTCGATCGTGTCGAGTGCCTCCTCGGAGCCGATCTTCCCGAGAATCCGGACCGCCGGCTTGCCCCGCCTGTTCGCGCGCTGGAGCATCGGGTCGATCGCTTCCTCTGGACCCATGCGCTCAAGCGCCTCGAGACAGTGTTCCTCCATGAACTCCGAGCCGAGTTTCTCCAGCGCTAGCAGGACCATCTCGGCGTTGCCACGCTTCTCCCAGACCTTGATCGCGTGCCACTCCGGCGGGAAGTCCTTGCGGTGATCGAGCACGTCGTAGAACCCTTCAGCCCGGAGCTGTTCGACCGTCGTCAGGTCGTCCCACTCCTCGGCGTCCTCGATGTCGGAGGCAAGCGCGTCCCCTGCCTCGATCAGCGTCTCGATGGTCTCGGCGTCGGCGTCCGGGTCGAGACCGGCCGCCTCGGTTGCGTCCACGACGGTCGCGAGCGCGTCCTCGGTCTCCTCGGTCGTCTCCGGGGCGTCGAACGATGTCTCCAGCGCGTCGCCGGCCGCCTCGAGAAAGTCTCCGGACGCGCCCACGACCGTCTCCCCGCCGTCGTCGGTCCAGCGCGTGTCCGCGATGGTCCCGGTCGCGTCCTCGATGTTCCCGATCGCGTCCTCGGCGTAGGGGCCGCGAGCCGCCTCGACGCCGTCTTCGACATCCGAGAGACGCGATTCGAACTCCTCGGCGGGACCGTCCCCGTCGTCGTCCTCCGGCTCGGGAAGGTCCGCCTCCTCTATGGCTGCCGTCACGTCCTCGATGGCGGCCTCAAGTTCGTCTAGGTCGTCCTCCGTCTCCGCGAGGTCGAGCGCCGCGGACAGTTCCGAAAGGGCGGCGTCGATCGATTCAGCGGGATCCTCGCCGACCAGCGCGTCGTCCGCCGCGTCGAGGTGATCCTCGAAGGTCGCGCCCCCGGCTTCCCCGTCCTCGACGGGAAGGTCTCCGTCCTCCGCGTTCTCGTCCCCGTTTGCCATACCTGCGGATTCGGTCGGAACGCCCTATCAGCGTTTCCCTTCGGTCCTGGCGTTCGGGACCGTCAGGTCAGTCGACGACGGGTTACCGCAGCCCCGATTGCGACCGCGATCGCGACGATGGCGACCGCTATCCCGAACCCGGGCTGGCCGGGACTGTCCGTCTCTCCAGGGGTGTTCGTCTCTCCAGGGGTGTCCGTCCCTCCAGCGATATCTGTCCCTTCAGCAGTGTCCGTCCCTCC
>JBDGQL010000128.1:1722-12246 GCA_042219105.1 Karumarchaeum halophilus (SeqCode)
CAGGGGTGTCCGTCCCTCCAGCGATATCTGTCCCTTCAGCAGTGTCCGTCCCTCCGGGGGTGTCCGTCCCTCCAGGGGTGTCCGTCGGCGCGGGGTTTTCGACCGTGACGTTCGTCGCCACGGTGTCGACCCCGCCGTCGTCGTCAGCGATCGTGAGGGTGATCTCATACGTGCCGTCGTCGGCGTAAGCGTGTGAGGCCGTGATCGAGCCACCGTCGGGACCCGGGTCGATCGTCACGCGCTCGGTCGATCCATCGCCCCAGTCGACGGTGGCAGTGTGGGTATCTTCCGTGCCCGGATCGACGAACGCCGCGGTGATGGTGACCGTTTCACCCTCCGTGACCGGATCGTCGCTCGTTAGGTCCATGACCGTCGGGGCGACGTTCGCCACGGTGACGTTCACGGAGTCCGTCGCAGTTGCCTCGCCGTCGCTGACCGAGACGGCGACGCGGTAGGTGCCGTTCTCGAGGTAGGTGTGTCTCAGGTCGAACGTGCCCCCGTTAATCGACACCTGGTTCGTCCCCGTCCCGTCGCCGTAGGTCACCGTTCCGGTCACGTTCGCCGAATCGGGGTCGGTGACCGACACGGTCCGGGTGAAGGTATCACCCTCGTCGATCGTCGCGTCGGGGCCAGCGTCGACGGTCGGTGGCGTGTTTTTCGGTGGTTTCGTGGCGGTGCCGGTGAGGGAGACGCCCACCGGTGTCGTGGTCGCGTTGCTCGTCATCTCGAGTGTGGCGGTTTTTTCGCCGGCGGAGGCGGGCGTCAGTTCGATGGACAGCGTCCGGGAGGCGCCCGGATCGAGCGTGAACGGCGGCCCGCCGCTGGCGATCCGGAACGCCGACGCGTCGGCGCCCGCCGTGGCCGTGCCGGTCACGTTCAGCGGGGCGGTGCCATCGTTGGTGACGGTCACCGACCGGGTGGCCGTCTCGTTGACGGTGACGTTGCCGAAATCAAGAGTCGACGGCGTCACGTTCACGCCCGGCATCTTCGTTGTGTCGGGTCGTTCCACGAGGACGTTCCGCTGGGTGGTCCCGGTAGCTCCCTCCTCATCGACCACGCGAAGGATGACGGGATGGGTTCCGGTGCTGTTGAACGACCGCGTGACGGTCCGCCCGGTCGCATCCGCGGCGCCGTCGCCGTTGAAGTCCCATTCGTAGGTTTGGACGGCGCCGTCAGCGTCTCTGCTCGGGGCGGCATCGAGGGTAACCGACTCCCCGGTTTCGGGCGCGCCCGGAGCGATCGTGAATCCCGCGTCGGGTGGAAGGTTGCCCGTCTCCGGGACGGTCGTCGTCAGCCGCACCACGTTGTCCGTCCCGTTCGTGTCGGTCTCCTCGCTCGTGGCCTCGACGACGGTCGAGATGCTTCCGTTCATCGTGGGCATCACCGAGACGGTCGCGCCAGCGCGCTCGCCCGGATCGAGCGTTCCGACCCGGCAAAAGAGGGTGTTGCCAAAGCGCTCACACCCCTCCAGGGCGCCGGTCGAGCCGACGCGGGTCGACGTGGGGACCGTCGCCGCCAGGACGACATCGGTCGCCCGGGTCGTGCCGACGTTTTCCGCCGAGATGACGTAATCGACCGTGCCGTTGACGGGGACGCTCGATGGGGCGGAGGCCGACACCGCGAGGTCGATATCGCCCGGATCGCAGGCGTCACCGACGCCGTCGCCGTCGGTGTCGGCCTGTCCGGGGTTCGGCGTCTCGATACAGTTGTCGTCCCAGTCGGAGACGCCGTCGTCGTCGATGTCCAGCGATTCTTCCCGCTGTCGCAGTTCCTCGTAGGTCTGCTCGTCCGGGATCGAGTCGTTCGAGATGGAGACGCCGCCGCTGATCGGGCTGGCCGGGGGCGTGAAGTCGATGTTCGACCAGTCGTCGTAGTCCTCAAGCGTTTCTAGGTTTGAGCCGGACGAGTTGGTGCTTCCACTGATGTTGACGGCCACCTCATCTTCGATCGTGCTGTCGTTGTCCCAGTCGACCGGGAGGGGGTTCCCTGCGGCGTCGAGCAGCGAGGCCCCGGTGGGTCGGCCCATCCTATCGCGGTACACGATGCTGTAGTTAATCGACGAGGGGAGCCCGCGAGTCTCGTTGAGCGACGATTCGTCGAGCGTCGGGAGATCCCCGGTGGAGTAGTTTACCGGGGTCCCCGTGGGCCAGGTCGATGGCCTCGTCTGGTAGTTGTAGTTCATGACGCTCACGTAGTTCGGTTTGTTGTTCAGGGTGGTGTCGCCGCCGTGGTCCAGTCCCATCTGATGACCGAACTCGTGGGTGAACGTCCCGGCTTGTTCGGCGTTCGTCCCGACGTTGCGGGTCCAGGCCCCCAGCGAGACGACGAAGTTGTCCCCCCAGGACACCCCGCTCGTCGCCGTGTCCCCTTCCTGACTGTGGATGAACATCCCGTAGTGGGAGGTCATCCTGCGGATGTCGAGCCGTTCCTGGCAGTTCTCGGCGTTCCTATCGGCTTCCGTCCCAAAGTTCCCGTCACACGCCTCCAGCAGGCCCCCGCGGCGTAGGCGTGCGAACGACACGTTGCCGCTCTTCAGAGGGTTCGAGGGCGTCTCGACGAACTGGCGTTCCGTGATGTTGTCGTCGACGATCAGGTGCATGTCGATCCCGGTCGTCCCGTCGGGGTTCGACACGGGCGCGTTGGCGTACATCTCGCGGATCATCAACCGCGCGCGATCGGTTGGGCGATGAGTGCCGGAATGCCCCGCGCCGCTCATGTAGTCGACCTCGACGAAGATGTCCTTGCGCTCGCGGCGCGCGCCGCTTCGGATGAGGCTGATCGGCGCGCCCTCCGTCGGCGGATCGAGCCCCGTCCGGATCGTCTCGTTCGTCAGTGGCGCGCGGTCGATGAAGGGCGTGGACTCCCAGTTGTCACACAGGCCGTCGCCGTCGTCGTCCTTGCTGCCGTCGTCGTCGACGTCGTAACACTCGTCGAACTCCGCCATGTCGAACGTGGCAAGCGGGCGATCCCCATCACAGATCCCGTCGCGATCGAGGTCGTCGCAGGTCTGGCTGAACCCGGTGCCGTCAGGCTGGAGCCACGCGTTCCCGCCCAGTTTCGAGACGCCGGTGACGGATCCGCCGAGGATGTTTGTCTTGTTCGTCCTGTTCGTCACGTTCGCGATCGGGCGGGACGCCCGGTTGTGCCCGATCTCGACGCCCAGGGAGGCGTTGATCGTGAAGGGAACGGTGGCGTTGATGCTGTTGTTGTGGATCAGGTAGCCGGACACGCCGCCGTCGCCGGCCGTTTTGTTCGTGATCTCCCCGCCGCATTTCTTGTACCGGGTCGGCGCGGTCAGCGCGCGCAGTCCCACCTCCCCGCCCCTGATCCGGTTGCCGGCGATCCGGTTGTCCACCGTCCCGCCACCCAGGTTGATCAGGTAGCTGTTCTCGTCGGTCTCGCCGTCGCCGGTACAGTCGGCCGGCTGGCTCGACACGGCGAGACCGGCCCGGCCGAACTCGATCCCGACGCCGTTTTCGAGGATGTCGTTTTGCCGGACGGTGTTACGGAGGAGTCCGTCGTCGATCAGCCCCACGCCGATGTCGTTGGCCGTGATATTGTTCTCCCGGATCGCGACCGGCGCGGCTCCGACCCCCCGGGACGGCAACGCCGGTGGCCGTCCCGTTCTCGTTCGTGTTCGAGCCGATGCGGTTGTCGACGATCGTGAGGTTCGAACTCTCCCGGGCGACCCGGATCCCGTCGTCGCTCCCGTTCGTGATCTCGTTTTCCCGCAGGGTGGCGTTGTCCGTCTCGAAGGCGAGGACGCCCTCGCCGTCGTTGTTCCGTATCCTGCTGTTCACGACGGTCGCGCCGTCGACAGATTCGAGAACGATGCCGGCACCCCGGACCTGCCGCGAGGTGGAGTAGCCACCGGAGATGACGCCCACGTTCCCCGATCCGGTGGAATCGGGGGCAGTGATCGAGCCGAGCGATCCGCTCGAGCCGACCGTCACGCCGGGCTTCGAGGCGTTGCCGGCCATGGCGTCAATGAGTTCGAGGGTGACGTTTTCGGCGTCCCGGACGAGCACCCCGACCCCGTTGCGTTTCACGTCCACGAAGACGATCGTCACGTTGCGGACCGACAGGGGATCCTCACCCCGGATGACGAACCCGGCGCGAGCGTTGCCGTTCGCGGTGATGCCGTTGATCGACTGTCCGTCGAGTCCCACGAGTTCGATCCCGTCCTCGCCGTTGTCGTTGGCGGTGATCTCGAAGGGCAGTTCGACGTTCCGGGAGTCGGTGATCCGGATGCCGTCGCCGCGGTTCCCGCTGGCGTTGACGTTCTCGAGCGTGACGTTCGTGCTGTCGGAGACGGTCACGCCGGCGCCGCGGTTCCCGTTGGCGTCGATGTCCTCGATCCTGACGTCCGTGCTGTCGGAGACGGTCACGCCGGCGCCGTTGTCCGCGATCGTCTGGTCGGTGATGGTCACGCCGTCGGCGGACGCCACCTCGATTCCCGCGCCACCGTTGTTGCGGATTCGGCTGTTGACCGTGATCGGGAGGTTCTCGCCGCCGGAGATCGAGATCCCGGCACCACCGTTCGAACGCACCGTGTTCGAGTCGATGAAGTACTCCCTGGTCGTCGGGTTGGCCGGCGGGTCGTACCCGGCGACGCGGATCCCGTCCTCGCTGTTCGCGGAGGCGTTGTTGTTGAAGACCTCGTTGCGTCCGGCCCGCGAGAAGTAGATGCCGTACCGGTTGTCCGTGGCCCTGTTGGCCTCGATCCGGTTCTTCCGCGAGCCCTCACCGACGTAGATCCCATACTCGTTCTCCGAGACCCGGTTGTCGAAGACCAAATTATCGTTTATTTCCACCGGCGTCCCGGAGACGCTGTGGGAGAGCCGGATCCCATACCGGTTGCCGGTCGCCGTCGTGTTCTCCACCGTGTTCGGGGCGGACCGGCTCCTGATCCAGACGCCCGCCTCCGTGTTGTTCCGGACGACGTTTTCACGGACCGGTGCGCCCGACCCGACGACCGTGATCCCGCTCGCGCCGTTGTAGGAGGCGTTGTTCGAGACGATCTCCTCGCCGCCGTCCGTCCCGCCCCACCCCGACAGGCGGATGCCGATGGCGCTGTTGTTCAGGACCGCGTTGTTCGCGATCCGGGTCAAGCGGGACGCGGACCCCGGATTCACTTCGATCCCGTGGTTGGCGCTCCGGAGGATCGCGTTCCCGGTGATGGTGGCGTTCGCGCCGGCGTAGAAGACGCCCGTGCCGTGCCAGTCCCGCGCGGTGCTCGTCCGGGCGATCACCCCCGGCGCGCCGTTGTCCGTGAGCCGGTTGTCCCGGAGGGTGAAATTCTCCGGCGTCCCGCTCGCCGGCCCCGATGCGGGGTTGATCTCGCGGGCCTTGACCCCGGCCAGCGTGTTGTTCCCGACGTGGGTTCCCCGGATCGTAACGTTCGTTCCGCCCTTCGCGTCGATCCCGTAGGCGTTCTCCGAGAGCGTGGCGTTCGCGACCGTGGCGTTCGTGACGTTCCAGAGGTACAGCCCGTCGGTGTTGTTCGTGAGGGTGACGCCACGCACCTCGACGTCGGAGCTGTTGACGAGAGCGATGTATCCGGGGTCGTCGGCAGCCGTGAACGTCTCTCCGGAGACGTTGAACCGGTAGTAGATCGGGTCACCGTCGACGGTGTTTGAGGTGTCGAGGTCGATCGGGCCGGGACCCACGCCGAAGTAGTCCTGGTGGAACGCGTCGACGTGGACGTTCTCCCGGTTGTTTCGCATCGCGTTCTCCCGAAGGAGGTGGCCGGATCCGCCGATCTGCAGGCCCAGCGTGTTGTTCCGGAGGGTGTTGTTCCGAAGGACGTGGTCGTTCCCGACGATGTCCATGGCGTACTCCTCGGCGCCGTAGAAGCGGCCGTTTCGCATCCCCCGGACCACGTTGTCCGTCACGGTGACGTTGCTCCCGGTGAGACGGACGCCGTCTCCGGAGCCGCCGACGACCGTATTGTTGTGAATCCGGCCCGCTTTTGCGGAGACGAACAGCCCGTCCGCTATCGGACGGATGGTGTTGTTCGCGATGGTTACGTTGTCGCCTGAGAACTCGATACCGAACTCGACGCCCTGCATCTCGTTACCCTCGATGTGGAGGTTCCCGGTGTCCCGGAAGAGGCGCCCGGTCGGTCCCTTGATGCCGACCATCGTGCGCCGGAACTGGCTGTTCTCGACGGCGGTCTCCGAGACGCCGAACAGCCTGACTCCCCACTGGGTTTTCCGCTGCTGTGGAATCGAGGGCTGTGTGTAGGCGGTGACGTCATCGACCCGGAGGCCGGTCGCGTTGTAGGCCTCGACCCCGGTTCCCCAGTTGGCGAGCGTGAGGTTCCGGATCGTCACGTTCCGGTTCCGGGAGAACGTGCCGGCCACGTAGACACCCACGGGGTTCCCGAACGTGGACCGTTCCACCGACTCGATCAGGTGTCCGTTCCCGTCGAACACGACGTCGCTCGCCCGGATGACGATGCAGGCGTCGGCTTGGGGGGCGCCTGTCAGCCTGGTTCCGTCGACTCCCGTGAGGTTCCTCGCGAGCGTGTACCGGCCGGACCCGTTGATCTCCCGACACGAATCCACGGCGGTGGCGGTCGAGTTTCCGGCCGTGTGGTTCAACGTCTCGATCGCGTGGGTCGATGCATCAACCGCATGGTCGGGGGGGGTCGGAGCAGCCGCCTGGGCGGACGGCGCGAGGTCCGGGGCTGGACTCCGAGCGGTTGTGACGTCCGTTGCTACGACTGTTCTCGTCAGGACGACCAACAGCAGACTCGCCAGTACGACTGCTGTTCGTATCATTAGTGTGTATCGGGCGGTGGTGTGCAGTGTCTCCTCTCGGGGTCAAAACGGCGTGGGGACGACCCTGCGATTCGACCGGGAAGGGGGGGACGACCCTGGGCTGATACTGTCGGTCACAAGTTCGTGGAGGAATTCGCCACCCCGGGGTGTCGAATATCTCCATCGAGTCACAGCCGACAGTATACGGGTCGACAGAACTGTTGATAGAATTAGCCTCCACCGTACCCGGCGAATATCTATCAGGACTTCTGTCGACCCGTATATGAACACGCGAGCACCGATGCCACCGACGGCCCCGGGAGTCTACCGCGCGTTTCCCCAGCATCCTCACATCATCGACTGTGAATGTGTTAACTATGCACAAATAGATTACGGTGAGCAAGGCGGGGGTCACACGCCAGGTGGCGATCCCCGATCCACACAGCACTTATCCGTCCGGTTCCGAGCGAGCGTATGGACAGGCGATCGTTCCTCGCGACCGCGGCGGCCACGACGGTCGGACTCGCGGGGTGTACGAACGTGTTCGGATCGAACCTCCCCGACTTCGACATCGGAATGCAGGCGTCGGCGTTCGTCCCCCGGGAGATCTCCGCGAGTCCCGGCGAGACGGTCATCTGGGGTAACAACAACGATCGCCCCCACACGGTGACGGCCTACGAGGGAGCGATCCCGGAGTCGGCCGAGTTCTTCGCCTCCGGAGGGTTCGACTCCGAGAAGGCGGCTCGGGATGGCTACAACACGGATCTCTCGGGGGTGATCGACCCCGGCAACGTTTACGAACACACGTTCGAGGTGGTGGGAACGTACAACTACTTCTGCATCCCCCACGAGAAAGGAAACATGATCGGCACCGTCACCGTGGAGGAGTAGTCCTGGAAAGCAGCCAGAGTCCGGTCGACGCTACGCGTCGGCGTCCTCGATATCCGCGGAAGCCGCTTCCTCCTCGTACACTTCCTCGGGGTGGGCTTCGAGGGTGGATTTCTGGACCTCGACCCGTCGCAGGGGGTAGATCGTCTTCGCCTCGCCGTAGATGGCCGAGGAAAGTCGCCCCTCGACGACCGAGTCGACGAGTTCCGTGAACGTGCGCTCCGCGGCGGCGTCTCTCACCATGTCGATCATGGTCCGGCGGATCGCCTTCTCGTGGCTCTCGTCGGCGCGGGTGGTCGTGAAGGCGACCGGCTGGATCCGGAGCCGGTAGTCGTCGGTCGTCCGGACTGTGATCGCGGCCCCCACCTTCGAAGAGCCCCGCCGCACGAGGCTCCGCAGGTAATCGCGTGTGAGTTCGTGCTCGATGAACTCGGTGTAGGCCGTCTCGGAGCCGACGTCGTTCACCTGGAAGGTGAGCTTGACGTTGTTCTCGTTTGCGTTGCCGGTGATGTCACCGAGAGTCGTCTCGATCGTCCGGTCCATCACTTTCTCCGGTTCGTCCGCGGGGGTCTCTCCCAGCTCCGTCCGGTCGAACTGCTCGGGCGCGATCAGGGTGTACCACCGCTTTTGCTGTCGTTGTCGTGAAACGGATCGTTCGCTCATTGTGTGTTCGTGTTCGTCCGCGGGTTTGTGTCTGTCGTCTCGCTGTTCGTCGTGGAACCGTTCGCCGTCCCGTCTGTTCCGGTTTCGATGTCGTACGCACGGGCGTGCTCCGCGATAGCGTCCGCGACGCCGACGTTGACGACGTAGTCGTCGACGGTCGACTGGAGCCCGGTCGTCGACTCACGTTCGATCGTCGTGACGACCGTTCCATCGTCGACGCGGGTGTCCATGTCCGGGGTGTTGTCCGGGCGAACCGCGGCCGCGACGGTTGCGGCGTCGGCGTGGGCCGTCCGGATCGTCGCCACTCTCATGTGGCCCCCCTGACGGCGTCGACGAGCGCGTCCGTCGCGCCAGCTTCGAAGCGCGCGTATCCTCGCCGTCCGTGACCGAGGCCCGAGCCGCCGGCGGCGTCCGCGCCGGCCTCGATCGAACCGGCGACGTCCGTCTCGGTCGCCGCGATCGCCGCCTCACCGTCGTCGACGGCGAGAACCGTCGGCTCCGGTGACCGGAAATCACGGAGGAGCCGCGCGACCGGCGCGACCGGACCATCGACGTGGGCAACCAGGAGGCCGTCGTAGCGTTCGGTGTCCGCGGAGCGGACCGCAGCGTGGGTTCTGACGGCCCGTTCACGCCACGCCGAGAGTGCCGCGTCCCGCCCTTCGCCGGTCATGGTCAGGGTGATGGCGAGTCCCGGCGACCGGCGCACGAGTGCCGACAGCACGTCGGCGTAGCCGCCGACCGTTGCGAACGGCCCGGGGATTCGGTAGGGGCGGATCGACCGCTCGATCGCCGTCGCGGATCGCGTTGAGGCGCCGGCGGGGCCCGTCGCCGCGATCGCGAGCAGGGAGGCGACGTCCCGTGGCTCGGGGGACGCACCGAGTTCGGCGAGTTCCTCCTCCGCGCGCCGTTTCTCTCCCGAGAAATCCGCGTGGGCGAGGGTCGTGTGCGCGAGTCCGTCCGCGGGGTCTTCCGTGGGGACCGCGACGCCGGTCGTCGGATCAGCGTCGGCGCGGGAAAGAAGCTCCGGAACGGCGTCGGCAGGGTCGAACCCCGCCGCGACGACCCCTGCGAGGGCGAGCGACGCGTCCGGATCGGCTCCGAGTTCGCTCGCGACAGCGTGGGCGCGCCCGCTGACCGGGGGGTCAGCGATGACGGGCGTTCCGTGACCGTCCGCGCCGATCACCACGGTGTCGGTATCCGGATCGGCGGACGCGAGTCGCGATCGGAGCTCCTCGCGCGTCCGGATCGCGCACACGTGGAAGGGAATCCCGGATGCGTCACACCCGGTCGCCAGCAGAGTCGCCGCCGCGATGGCGTCGGCCCTGGCGGCAGTCACCAGTTGACAGAGGCCGGCCTCCCGGATCGTCGTCGCGACCTCGCCCTCGCCGGGAGCCATTCTCTCCTCCGGTCGGTCGGTCGTCTTCATCTACCGCAGCAGGTCCACCGCAACCTCGTATGAGTAGCTGAACTCCTCGTCGAGTTCGTCACCGCGGTAGTAGTTGGCCAGCCGGCGGACCTTCGACTCGACGTTCTGGAGTGCGCGCTTGTTCTGGTGATCCTGGGGGTTCTCCTGGACGTGCTCGCGGAGGTCGATCGCTTTCTCCATGAGGTTCCGGAGGTCCTCGGGCAGTTCGGGGTCGGCGTCGTGTTCCTCGAGGATCTCGGTGACTTTCTTGCCCGTCGCGAGTTTCACGTCGGGAATCGGCGTGCCGGCGACGCCCGAGTCGCGCAGGGCGAGACCGATTTCGGAGGGATCGTGGCCCTCCTCGGCGAGTCTGACCACGTGGTCCTCGATGCGTTCGGCGTCTACGTCACTCCACTCGGGCGGGTCGTCTGCCACGGGCGTGTCCGAATCGGACGAGCCGCGGCGTCGTGTGTGCATTCGTGCCATTGTTGTGGTTGGAACAGACACGAGCCGCTTTGCGTGGCGCCGTCTCGGCGCCGACTGCACTGCCGCATTCCCAAGCCGTGCAAGCACACGGCGCGTCGGATCTACGGCTGTGCCGTTCCCTACGGAACACGACTGGTCTCGCGGACTAAAGGGTTTACATCCCCGGACGCCCCGATCCGAGGGAATTAAGAACCGTCACGCGATACGAAACAGTGCGGGCTCATAGATCAGAGGTAGATCACTCCCTTGGCATGGGAGAGGCCCCGGGTTCAAATCCCGGTGAGTCCATCGGAGCGACCGAGTTCTACGAGGGAGCGA
>JBDGQL010000111.1:0-12164 GCA_042219105.1 Karumarchaeum halophilus (SeqCode)
CCGTGACCGTGCTGGCTACACGATGACCTACGACAAACGAGCCGCCAGTTATAACGGGTATGAGGCGACGTTCTCGACGCTCAATGGCACTGTGACCTGCCGATATACGGGTCGATAGAACTGTTGATAGAATTAGCCTCCACCGTACCCGGCGAATATATATCAGGACTTCTGTCGACCCGTATATGTCCCTGCCCGGACGCCAAACAGCGCCTCATCTTCGAGGATGGCGAGCGCCGATTCGACCACCTCACGGCCGACAGCCGGAGCATACAAGCCGGGCGCGTTCGTGGTCCCCGGTATGGACGCGACGGAGCTACGCGGGGAGATCGAATCGGAGTACGAGACCGAGTTGTCGCGACTCGGTTCCTCGAAATCGATGTACGCGGCCACGGAGGGCGAGATGGAGACCGACGCGGTGCTGTCGGCGATGGCGGACCGCGCACACTCGACCGCCGAAACGTTCGACACCTGGACAGCGGAGACCACCGACGCGGTGCTTGCGGACGTCTTCGGCTCGCTCGCCGCCGACCAGCACGCCCAGGCGGAACGGATAGTCGACGCCGGGGGCGAGGCGGCCGTCGACAGCCCGACCGCTCTCCAGGAGCACCTCCGGGATCTGAGCAATCCGGCCGAACGAGTCGGCGGGATGCTTGCATGGACGCTCGTGATCGATCGCACACTCTCACAGGCGGTCGGGTTTTTCGTCGGCAACGCCGACCCCTCCTCGGCGGACCTGTTTCGCGACTTCCGGACAGATATCGAGCGCGCCGGCGACCGGGGGGAGGAGACGCTGGATAGGGTCTGTGACGATCGGGAAGAGTGGGATCTCGCCGAGGTGGCCGCGAACGAGGCCATCGAGGCTGCCTACGCGGAGTACGTCGACACCCTTGAATCGATGGGCGTGAAAGTGAAGCCGGTGTGCTGATCGCCGGGCGGCGATCGGAGGCCACACCTTTTTGCTCACCCCCATCCTGAGGATGGGTGTGAAACGACCCGCCACGAACACGTACGACGGCCCCCGTCACACGCCGATGAACTGATCCATGCGCCCGGTTGATCGACGCTACTTCGATTCGATCGACGCGGACCTCGAGTCCGCGCTGTCGGTTGCGCGGGCGGCACGGGCGGTCGGCAAGGACCCCACCACGGAGGTCGAGATTCCCGTCGCGGAGGACATGGCTGATCGCGTGGAGAACATCCTGGGCATCCCGGGGGTCGCGGCGCGAGTCCGCGAACTGGAGGGCGAGATGAGCCGCGAGGAGGCGGCGCTCGCTCTGGCCGCCGACTTCGCGGCGGGCCGGGTCGGAGAGTACGACACGCCGGGGGGCAAAATCGAGGGCGCGGTCCGCACCGCCGTCGCCCTGCTTACGGAGGGGGTCGTCGCGGCCCCCATCGAGGGAATCGATCGCGTCGAGGTCGCCACCAACGACGACGGCACGGAGTTCGTCCGGGTGTTTTACGCCGGGCCGATCCGGTCGGCCGGCGGGACCGCACAGGCCCTGTCGGTGCTCGTGGCCGACTACACGCGCTCGTTGCTGGACATCGACCGCTACAAGCCACGCGACGTGGAGATCGAACGCTACGCCGAGGAGGTCGCGCTGTACGATTCGGAGACGGGGCTGCAGTACTCTCCTCAGGACGCCGAGACGAAGTTTATCGCCGAACACTGCCCGATCATGCTCGACGGCGAGGCGACCGGCGAGGAGGAAGTCGAGGGGTTCCGCGACCTCGAACGCGTCGACACGAACAACCCCCGCGGTGGAATGTGTCTCGTCCTCGCGGAAGGGATCGCGCTGAAGACGAGCAAGATCAAGCGCTACACCAACGACCTCCCGGAGGTGGACTGGCCGTGGCTCGAGGATCTGATCGACGGGACCTACGCCGAGGCTCCGGCGGACGATGCGGACACCGACGGAGAGAGGGCGAGCGGGACCGGTGGCGACGAACCCGGGGACGAACCAGCGCCGGCGGACGCGGCCAGCGGGCCACCCCGAGCCGAGCCTCACGGGAAGTATCTCAGGGATCTCATCGCGGGACGGCCGGTGTTCGGTCATCCGAGCGAGGCGGGCGGGTTCCGCCTCCGGTACGGCCGGGCGCGAAACCACGGCCACGCCACCGCGGGCGTCCACCCTGCCGCGATGCGCCTGCTGGAAGACTTTCTCGCGGCGGGAACACAGATCAAGACCGAGCGTCCGGGGAAGGCCGCCGGCGTCGTCCCCGTCGACTCGATCGACGGCCCGACGGTAAAACTCGCCAACGGCGACGTCCGGCGGATCGACGACCCCGCGGAGGCACTCGAAGTCAGGAACGGCGTCGAGGAGATCATCGACCTCGGCGAGTACCTCGTCAACTACGGCGAGTTCGTCGAGAACAACCGCCCGCTCGCCCCTGCCTCCTACACGGTCGAGTGGTGGGCACAGGACCTGAAAGCGGCCGGCGGAGACCTGCAAGCGTTCCGGGACGATCCGGGGATCGATCCAGAGAACCCGACCGCAGCCGAGGCGCTGTCCTGGGCGGAGGAGTTCGAGGCCCCTCTCCATCCGGCGTACACCTACCTCTGGCACGACCTCCCGGTGGCAGGCTTCGAGACGCTCGCCGACGCCGTCGAGACGGGGCGCCTCGCGGAGGCCGACGGGGCGAGAAAGCGGTCGGTCGCAGGTGTGAGCGCCGGCGCCGGGGACGCCACGCTCGTTCTCCCCCACACAGACGGGGTCCGGGAGGCACTGGAGACGCTGCTGGTCGAACACCGGCGGGGCGAGGAGACGATCACCGTCCCCGACGCCCTCCCACTGGTCCGGTCGCTCGGCTTCACCGCGGAGCTCGAGCGAACCTGGGAGACGCTTCCCCCGGACGCCCGGACGTACGCGGACGGCGAGAACGCGATCGAGGCGGTCCGGGCGGTCGCCCCCTTTAGCGTGCGGGAGCGCGCGCCGACCCGCGTCGGCTGCCGGATGGGTCGCCCGGAGAAATCCGAGGAGCGCGAACTCTCGCCGGCGGTGCACACCCTGTTTCCGATCGGCGAGACGGGAGGAAGCCAGCGTGACGTCACCGCTGCCGCCGGCCACACGGAGAACATGCGGGACCATCCTGGACGGGTCGAGACGCAGGTCGTACGCCGGCACTGTGACGATTGCGGCGAGGAGACCTACCGCACGACGTGCCCGGCGTGTGGCACACACACCGAGGCGGAGTACCGATGCCCGGACTGTGACATCGAGGCGACGCCCGACGAATCCGGGCGTGTGGAGTGTCCCAGGTGTGGCGAGGAGGCGACGGCGGTCCGCTCGACCACGATCGACGTCCACGAGGCCTACCGGGACGCTCTCGCGTCGGTCGGCGAGCGCGAGAGCGCCTTCGAGATCCTGAAGGGCGTGAAGGGGCTCTCCTCGGCGGAGAAGACGCCCGAGCCGATCGGAAAGGGGATCCTCAGGGCGAAACACGGCGTCTCGGCGTTCAAGGACGGTACGGTCCGGTACGACATGACGGATCTTCCCGTCAGTTCGATCCGCCCGTCGGAGGTCGACGTGACGGCCGAGCGATTCCGCGAACTCGGCTACGAGGAGGATATCAACGGCGACCCGCTCAGGTACGACGACCAGCTCGTCCCCCTCCGCGTGCAGGACGTGATCCTCTCCGATGGCGCGGCAGAACACATGCTCCGCGTCGCGGACTTCGTCGACGACCTGCTCACACAGTTCTACGATCTCGATCCCTTCTACGAGGTCGAGGAGCGGGAGGACCTGGTGGGCGAACTCGTGTTCGGGATGGCCCCTCACACCAGCGCCGCGGTCGTGGCCCGCGTCGTCGGATTCACCTCCGCGGCGGTGGGGTACGCGCATCCGTACTTCCATGCAGCGAAACGTCGGAACTGCTTTCACCCGGAGACGAAGCTGTGGTACCGGGACGAAGACGGGGAATGGAACCACGACGTGATCGAGGCGTTCGTCGAGGATCGTCTCGATGACCCGCGCGAGGACGACTTCGGGACGCTCATCGAGGAGTTGGACGCCGAGGTGGTCGTGCCGTCGGTCAACGAGGATGGACAATATGTCCGGAAGGCGGTGGAGGCCGTCTCGAAACATCCCTCGACGGAACATCTGATCCAGGTTGAAACGCGCGGTGGACGATCATTGACCGTGACCCCGGATCACTCGATGGTTCGGTGGAACGGTCGAACCGAGACCGTCCCGGCCGGAGAGCTCGAAGAAGGTGACGAGATTCCGGCCCCGGAACCGACGAGCGACCGTCCGCCGGGGGTGGAGAGAGTCGCAGTCGACGGTGGGGAGCCGAACGTTGATACCGTAGAACGGATCCAGATCGTGGCGAGTGACGTGCAACATACATACTGCCTCACCGTCGATGAAACGCATACGCTCGTGGCGAACGGATTAGCGGCCGGCCAGTGCGATGGCGACGAAGACTGCGTCATGCTCCTGATGGATGGACTCCTGAATTTCAGCAAGAAGTACCTCCCCGATCAGCGTGGTGGGAGCGTTGCGGGGGATTCACGACTCGTTGCGGTCGACCCGGAGGGAGACGTTCGATTCATGACCTTCGGAGAGTTCTGGGAGGAGTTAGACGCCCCAGTCGAACGCGACGGCAAGTTCCGAAAGAAGACGTGCGCCGCTGAAGGATGGGAGACGTACGCCTTCGATGAGTCACACGAGGCGTCGCTGAAACCGATCGAGAAGGCAATCCGGTACCGGGCGAGCGAAGAGGAGGGACTCCTCCGGATCGAGACCCAGTTCGGCCGATCGATCGAGATCACCGAACACCACAGCCTGTTCCGGTACAAGGACGGCATCGAGGAGGTCGCCGGGGATGACCTCGATGAGGGCGATCTTATCCTCGCACCCCGCGAACTCCATGTCGAGCCGGAGGCGACGACGATCGACGTAACGGACTGTATCGAGGAACCATACGTCGTCATCGACGACGACGTGGAGGACTTTCTCACCGCCGCGTGGGAAGCGACGGGGCAGGGTAGCGCGGTGCATGAGACGTTCGAACGGGGGCTCTCGTACCGCCTCCGACGACGGAAGATAGCCTACAGGCAGTTCCAGCGACTCCTGGATCGGAGCACGGTCCCCGACGTCCCCGTCAGTGTCCGGATCGGGCTACCGGGGTCCACAGAAGGGATACGGGAAGAGATCGACGTGGACCGCGAGTTCGGCTGGCTACTGGGGGTGTTCGTCGCCGAGGGGACGCTTTCGAGTACCGTTCCGGCGATCCACAACGCCGACGAGGACGTGATCGATGAGGTGATTGGGGCCATCGAACGCACCCTCGGACACGAACCCGGCGTTCGGTGGTCGAACAAGGCATACGAGGTGCGATTCCCAGCGGTATTCCGGGAAGTACTCTACGACCTCGGGTTCGAGGACGCCGACAGCTACGATTCGAGCGAGAAGGTCGTCCCCGACTGCATCAGAACGGCTCCGCGCGAGGTGGTCATCGCGTTTCTCGAAGGGTTCATCGCTGGCGATGGGAGCAGATCATCCGACGACAACCAGACGACGATCGCGTTCCACACGACGAGCGAGGACGTGAAAGACGGAATCGTGTTTCTCCTACACCGTCTCGGGCTCGTCGCCAACGTCTCGACCCGTGAACGCGACGAGACGCGCCAACGTCTTTACAATATTACCGTATCCGGCGGCGCGTCCGACAACCCGCTCGCCAGATTGCTAAACGGGGGAGAATCCTACCACCCAAAGAGCCTGGTCGTTCGGATTCCCGACGCGCTGACGGAACTCCGCGAGATGGACATCGAGGGGATCAAAGAGATCGTCCCGAAGTATCTCAAGCGCCGCGAGAACGTCTCGCTCGAAAAGCTCCGCGAGATGGTCAGAGCGATCGAGGAGCAGTCGCTTCCCGAGGGCGCCCGGGAGCCCCTCGCAACGCTCCGGGAAATCATCGACGGCGACCTCTCGTACCTGCGGGTGAAGGATATCGAACGTGTCGACTACGATGGATTTCTCTACGATCTGCAAGTCGGCGGCGATCCCGTCTTCACCGCCGACTGGCTGTACGCACACAACTCCATGGACGCACCCCTCGTGATGTCCTCGCGGATCGACCCCACCGAGATCGACGACGAGGCCCACAACGTCGACATCGTCTCGGAATACCCCCGATCGTTCTACGAGGCCACCCGGGAGATGGCCGACCCCGGCGAGGTGGACATCGACACCGCGGCGGATACCCTGGGAACGGACCGGGCTTACGCCGGCTTCCAGCACACACACGACACCGCCGATCTCGCGCTCGGGCCGGATCTCTCGGCGTACAAGACCCTGGGGTCGATGGAGGAGAAGATGGACGCTCAACTGGATCTCGCCCGGCGGATTCGCGCGGTCGACGAGTCCGACGTCGCCGAGCGCATTATCGAGTACCACTTTCTCCCGGACCTGCTGGGCAATCTCCGGGCGTTCTCACGCCAGGAGACCCGGTGTCTGGACTGTGGCGAGAAGTACCGGCGGCCGCCGCTGTCGAGCACCTGCCGGGAGTGTGGCGGCGACGTGAACCTCACCGTCCACGAGGGATCCGTGGACAAGTACATGGAGACGGCGATCCGCGTCGCCGAGGAGTTCGACGCCCGCGATTACACGAAACAGCGTCTGGAGGTGCTGGAGCGGTCCCTGGAGCGCACGTTCGAAGACGACCACAACAAACAGTCGGGGATCGCGGATTTCATGTGATATACACCCGGACGTGATTTGTGCAAGCCGTGCCGTCACAAACCCAGGGTATCACGAGCCGAACGCATTGATCTGGTGTCGTGGCGCGTAACAGAGTCACGTCCGGGTGTATAGGGCCGGTTGTACGTCATTTTCGGATCGACCGCACGCCGTCGTGCGGTCGTCCCCGAACGCAGTTGCAACCAACCCTGTGGTCCGTGGATTTATACCCGAGAACGCGCCCAACCAGAGGCGTGACGAAACAGCCCTTCTCCGATCTGGCGCTCGCGGCGTACTGTCCGCGAAAACTCTACTACCGGCGGCGCGAGGGCAGGCGTGAGACACCCACAGAGGTGGACGCGCTTCGCGACCTCGCGTTCCAGTATGAGACGGCCCTCTCGCCGGGCGGCGAGGACGTGCTCATGGAGGCTCCGATCGACGTGACCGCCACGCAGTTCCGGTCGAATCTGGGGTGTGTGAAGGCCCGTCTCGACGCCTGGGACGCGCTCGCCGATCCCGCGAGGCGATCGGCGTTTCTTGAGGGGCGTGAGGTCCGTGGAATCGCGCACAAAGTGATAGAGAAGCCACTCGCGCCGGTGATCGTCTCCGCGGGCGAACCGCCCGAGGAGGGCGTCTGGAAGCCCCAGAGCGTCCGCGCGGTGGCGGCTGCAAAGGCGCTGGCCTGGGAGGAGGAGACGCCGATCGAGCGCGCGTTCGTCGAGTACCCCGCCCACGGTCGCATCCGCGAGATCGGCATCGGAACACGCCGGAAGGCAGCCTACCGCGCGGCGCTACGGGCCGCCCGGGAACTCGATGAGCCCCCGCCACGACTCGAGAACGACGCCAAGTGCGACCCCTGTGAGTTCCGGGAGGAGTGTGGTGTGCGCACCCGGACGCTCCGCTCGTTGCTCTCCTCTTAGCGGTCGGTCACTGCGTCTCGAGCCACGCCGCGACCGCGTCGGCCATCGCACCCCGGCGGTGGATCTCCCCGCGCTCGGGATCGACGACGGTGCTTTCCGTCCCGGGAGTCTCCCCGGCATCGAGGATCACTGCAACCGCGTCCCGGATCGACTGGTCCAGTCCGTCTGGGTGGACCACGCTTTCCGTTCCCGACAGGTTCGCGCTCGTCGCCGTGATGGGCGCGGTCCGGTCAAGTAGATCGAGCGCGAGTTCGTGGGCCGGGATACGGATCCCGACCCGGTCCCGACCGGCCGTGAGCACGTCCGGCACCTCCGGCCCAGACTCGCAGATCACGGTGACCGGTCCGGGCAGAAACGCCTCCATACAGGCGCGAGCAACGTCGCCTGCCTTCGTGTACGAAAGCGCGCGCTCGATGCTCGGCACCCCCATCGATAGCGGGTCATCCCGGGGGCGACCCTTCAGTTCGAACGCTCGCTCTATCGCCGTCGGATTGAGGGCATCGGCGCCCAGCCCGTACACCGTCTCGGTGGGGTACACGACGACGTCACCTGCCTCGATCGCCTGGACGGCGGCGTCGGTATTCTTCATCATCATAGGTTCGATGCCGCGAAATAAAAGAGGAACGGTCGTGTCAACCGTTCGCAGCCCCCCCAGCGCGACCAGTCCAAAACGCGCTAGAAGACAGTATACTGTCGGACAGAGACATTGATAATCGAACCCCCGGGACGGGGGGGCCTTCGAATTATCAATACTTCTGTCCGACAGTATATGAAGATGATCGGCTTCCACGCTGTACCGCTGTGACGGCGCTCCGGGGCGGCGCTTGAACGCGTTTCAGAATTCTTAAACCCGACCACGCGCTTCAAAAGAGTATGGCTGGAACAATCGAGGTGCTGGTTCCGGGTGGAGAAGCGACCCCGGGACCGCCGCTGGGGCCCGAACTCGGGCCGACGCCCGTCAACGTGCAGGCCGTCGTGAGCGACATTAACGACCGCACGGACGCGTTCGACGGCACCGAGGTGCCCGTCACCGTCGAATACGATGACGACGGCAGCTTCAGCATCGATGTTGGGGTCCCGCCGACAGCCGAGTTGATCAAGGACGAGGCCGGCTTCGAGACCGGCTCCGGCGAACCCGCTGACGAGTTCGTCGCCGACCTGTCGGTCGACCAGGTGCGACAGATCGCCGAGCAGAAACAGTCCGATCTGCTCGCCTACGACCTGAAGAACGCCACGAAGGAAGTCGTCGGAACCTGCACCTCCCTGGGCGTCACTATCGAGGGCAACGATCCCCGCGAGTTCAAGAAGCGTATTGACGAGGGCGAGTACGACGAGATGTTCGCCGACGAAGCGCCAGCGTAGCTCTACACCCGGACACGAACCAGTCAACGTGAACTATTCGTGTCCGGGTGTATCTCTCCTGTAGAATCGAAGCGCTTCGACGGTCTTAAGTGCGAGATCACCCTCCCACAAATGAGACAGGCATAGCCTGTTTCACGCCGTAGAAGCCGACGGTGGCGGGATGACCCGTCGCCAACACGCGCACTACGGAGGTGGACAATGGCAGATCAGGACATAGAACAAGCCGTCTCTCGCGCGCTCGAGGACGCCCCCGAGCGCAACTTCCGGGAGACAGTCGATCTCGCGATCAATCTCCGCGACCTCAATCTCGACGAACCCTCCAACCGCGTCGACGAGTCGATCGTCCTGCCCGGCGGAACGGGCCAGGACACGACGATCGTCGTGTTCGCGGAGGGGGAAACTGCGGTCCGTGCCGAGGACGTCGCCGATGAGGTGCTCGACGCCGATGACCTGGGAGACCTCGGTGACGACGACGACGAGGCCAAGGATCTCGCCGACGACACGGACTTCTTCGTCGCCGAGGCGTCGCTGATGCAGGACATCGGGCGATACCTCGGGACGGTGCTGGGGCCGCGCGGCAAGATGCCGACGCCGCTGCAGCCCGACGACGACGTCGTGGAGACGGTACAGCGCATGAAAAACACGGTACAGCTCAGGAGTGGCGACCGGCGCACGTTTCACACGCGCGTCGGTGCCGAGGACATGGACGCCGATGACATCGCCGACAACATCGACGTCATCCTCCGGCGGCTACACGGGGACCTCGAGAAGGGCCCGCTGAACGTGGACTCGGTCTACGTGAAAACGACGATGGGTCCCGCGAAGGAGGTGGTCTGATGAGCATCGAGGAGCGCAAAACCGAGACGATCCCAGCCTGGAAGGAGGCCGAAGTCGAGGAGCTCGTCTCCCTGGTCGAGAGCTACGATAGCGTCGGTGTCGTCGACGTCGAGGGAATCCCGAGCCGGCAGCTCCAGCAGATGCGGTCGGATCTGCACGGCACCGCAAAGATCCGGATGAGCCGCAACACGCTCATCGAGCGCGCACTCGAACGGGCCGACGACGGTCTCGAGGAGCTCGTCTCCTCGGTGTCGGGCCACGTCGGGCTCGTCGGGACGAACGACAACTCCTTCGGGCTGTTCCAGCAGCTAGAGGACTCGAAGACGCCGGCGCCGATCAGCGGCGGTGAGATCGCGCCCGACGACATCGTGTTAGAAGAGGGCGACACCGGGATGGACCCGGGGCCTTTCGTCGGCGAACTCCAGACGGTCGGCGCGTCCGCACAGATCCGGGGGGGCTCGATCAAGATCACGGAGGACTCCGTCGTGGCGGAGGAGGGCGACGTCGTCTCCGAGGACCTCGCGAACGTGCTCGACGAACTCGGGATCGAGCCCAAGGAGGTCGGACTCGACCTGCGTGCAGTTGTCGCCGACGGCGTCGAGTTCGACGCCGAGGACCTCGACATCGATCTCGATGCCTACGAGGCAGACCTCACGGCCGCGGCGGCACGGGGTCGCAACCTCTCGATCAACGCCGGATACCCGACCACACGGACGGCGGGCTCGCTGCTCGCGAAGGCCAGCGGCGAGGCCAAGTCGGTCGGTCTACGGGCGGAAATCGAGAGTCCCGACATCCTCCCGGACCTCGTGAGTCGCGCAGACGCGCAGGTGCGCGCCCTCGCGGCGCAGGTCGACGACGAGGACGCACTCCCCGAGGAACTCCGCGACGTCGAGGCGCCGGCGGCCGAGCCAGCCGACGCGGACGAGGACACGGGCGAAGACGACGAACAGGCAGACGACCAGACCGCGGATGCCGAGGAGGCGGCCGACGAAGACGACGACAGTGACGACGACGACGGAGCCGGCGCGCTCGGCGACATGTTCGGGTGATCACAAATGGAATACGTATACGCAGCACTCCTGTTACACGAATCGGACGAGGAGATCAACGAAGACAGCGTCACGGCGGTGCTCGAGAGCGCCGGCGTCGACATCGAAGAGTCCCGGGTGAAGGCCCTCGTGGCCGCGCTCGAGGACGTCGACATCGAGGACGCAGTCGAGGAGGCAGCGGCAGTCCCTGCGGGCGGCGCAGGCGGCGCCGCGGCGGCGACCGAGGAGGTCGACGAGACGGAAGACGAGGAGGAGTCCGAGGAAGAAGAGGCCGAGGAGGAGGAGGTCGAGGAGGAAGAAGACGAAGATGACGAGGCCAGCGGCGAAGGCCTCGGCGACCTGTTCGGCTGACGCCGGACCACTCTCCTTCGAGACGACGACGCCGCGGAGCGACTGCCCTGTCGCGACAATTTAAATACGTGAACGCGCCACCCAAGGGTGATGGACGTGGGGGTGCGGTTCGTCGTCGATCCAGCGTTCTCACTCCGTGTCGCGGGGTTCGTGCTCGGGGGCGTCCTCCTGGGGACGATCAGCGGTCTCACGCCGGGGCTGCACGCGAACAACTTCGCCCTGTTGCTCGCGTCCGTGGCTCCCGGCATTCCGGGGCCGCCGACGCTCGTGGGCGCGGCGATGCTCGCGGCCGGCGTCGTCCACACCTTTCTCGATATCGTCCCCGCGCTCGCGCTGGGCGTCCCCGACGCCGCTATGGCGGTCACGGCGCTTCCGGGACACCGACTCGTCATCGGCGGGCGCGGACGGGAGGCGCTTCGACTGTCGGCGCTCGGGAGCGGACTCGCGGTGCTGATCGCCGCGCCGCTGGCGGTGCCGGTGACCGCCGCGATGGTCCGGCTGTACCCGGTGATCCGGCCGCGGATGGGTATCGTGCTGGCGGCCGTCGCCGTCTATCTCGTCGCGACGGAGGGGTCGAAACGCGCACGAATCGGCGCGGCGGTGGCGTTCCTCCTGAGCGCTCTCCTTGGATTTCTGACGCTCGACATCGACCCGGCGGCGCCGCTGTCAGCTGGCGGAATGCTCGCGCCGTTGTTTGCCGGACTGTTCGGCGCGCCCGTCCTGATCGATGCGGTGGACGGCGAAGGGGTCCCGCCACAGGCCGATCCGGGAATCGCGATCGAGCGCCGCTCGGTGGCACTGATCACGCTTGCCGGGGCGCTCGCCGGGGCGGCCGTCGGCTACCTGCCCGGGGTCTCCAGCGCGATTGCGGCCGTGATCGTGCTCGCCGCCCTGCCCGCGACGACGGGGGATCGGGGGTTCGTCGTCGCGACGAGTGGCGTAAATACAGCAAATCTGATTTT
>JBDGQL010000224.1:0-12087 GCA_042219105.1 Karumarchaeum halophilus (SeqCode)
TAGCCCCGGACGATCTCGATGGACGTCTCGTCGTACAGTCCTTTCGTATCAGGATCGGTGACATTGATGCCCGCGCCGATCGTGTACTCGCCCGGCGCTGCTGGCTCCCACTCGCTGGTGCTCTGGCGGAACATCCCGTTCCACCGCCGCCGGAACCGCTTGCGCTCGCCGCGATCGAACTCAAAGCCAACCTCGCCGTCGGGCACGTCCCTGACCTCGACGTGGGAGGCCTCCGGAACTCCGTCGATGTCCCACTGCCAGAGGAGCCGAGAGCGCGTGGTGATCGTGATCGGGAACGGCATCGCGTTTTTCATCTCCACGGCGAACGGGATCGACGTTCCTGCCGGATACTCCGACCGGGGCGTCGAGACGTCGATCGAGACGGACCAGTGGCGGAGCCGGGTCGGGACGAAGCGCTGGGTCAGCGCGCCCGTGTCGATCGAGCGGAACGCCTGTGGCCGGGACGTATCCGACTCGTTCGGGACGTGCGGTTCCTCGTCGTCCCGGTGGATGGCACTCGACTCGTAGATCCGTCGCATCGACCTTACGTACGTCGTGGTCGGGGTAAAACGTTCCGTCGTCGCCGCTGGGAACGGTGCCGTAACCGGTAGTTCTACACCCGGACGTGATTTGGTTAAGTCGTGTCGTCACAAACCCGGAGCATCACGATCCGCATGCACTCATCTGGTGTCGTGGCAGTTAACAGAGTCACGTCCGGGTGTATCGGTCAATCGTCCGCGCTGGTGCTCCCCCGATCGCTGCCGGAGAGTCCGCTGTCGGACCGGAGGCCAGCGTACTCCTCCTCGTACAGGAGACAGGCGATCCGGTGGTCGTCGTCCGCCTCGACCAGTTCGGGATTCGTCCGCTCGCAGGGTGACTCCAGTGACCCTTCGATCACCGTTCGTGCGCGATCCAGATCCTCCTCGTAGAGGGCGTCGACGACGTCCCCGAACACTGACTCCATCCGCTCGTCCATCCGAGAGGGGAGACCGAACTCCTCGCGGACCAGGCGGTCGAGTTCGTCTCTTGAAACCTCCGTCGGGTCAACGACGGTCTCCGGCGTCCCCCGGCCATCATCCACGCTGGCCGACCCCGCCCCACCTTCGCTCTCCTCCTCGGCCTGGACTGCCGTCAGCGACTCGACCGCCGTGGCCTCTCTCACGCGGATTTTGAAGTCCATGAACGACCGCCAGGCCTCCTGGTCGACATCGATCTCCTCGGGCTGGATGACGCTCGGACAGCGCGTGTGAAACCGACAGCCCGATGGCGGGTCGATCGGCGAGGGAACGTTCCCCAAAAGGAGCGTTCGATCACCCTCCCAGAGCGGGTCCGGCTCGGGGATCGCCGAGTACAGCGCCTCAGTGTAGGGGTGATACGGCGGCCCGAACACCTCCTCGGTCTCCCCAATCTCCGCGACCTCCCCCAGATACATCACCGCGACCCGGTCGGAGATGTGCTCGACGACGCTCAGGTCGTGCGCGATGAAGACGTACGACAGACCGAGGTCCTCCTGGAGGTCCTCGAGCAGATTGAGGATCTGTGCCTGCACGCTGACGTCCAGCGCGCTCACCGGCTCGTCACACACGATCACCTCCGGATCGACCGCGAGTGCGCGGGCAATTCCGATGCGCTGGCGCTGGCCGCCGGAGAACTCGTGGGGATACCGGTGAGCGTGGCTCGTGTTCAGGCCGACGAGATCCAGCAGTTCGTAGATGCGATCGGTTCGCTCCTCGCCCGTCGCGATGTCGTGAATGTCGAGCGGTTCGCCGATGATGTCGCCGACCGTGAGCCGCGGGTTCAGGCTGGAAAAGGGGTCCTGGAAGATGTACTGCAGGTCCGTGCGAAGCTCCCTGAGCCGCCCCTCCGAGGCCGCCATCAGGTCCTCATCGCGGTAGTATATCGAGCCGTCCGTGGGCTCGATCAGCCTGAGGAGCGACCGGCCAAGCGTCGTTTTTCCGCATCCCGACTCGCCGACCACGCCGAGGGTTTCGCCCTCGTACAGTTCGACGTCGACGCCATCGACCGCCCGCACGTCCTGTGACCGGCCGAGCAGGCTGGCGATGACTCCCTCGGTGGCGTCGAAGTACTTCTTTAGCCCCTCCGCTTTGAGGATGGGCTCTCTCTCAGTCATCATCGCTTCCACCCCTGGCCGGAGACATCGGATCGTCGCCTGCCACGTCGACCTCGTAGCTGAGCCCCTCCTCAAGGGCGCCGCTGTACTCCAGGCAGGCGGCTCCCCGCTCGCCCAACGCCTCGATTTCCTCTCCCGTCTCGGGGTCGATCAGCTCCGGTTCGGTTCTGGTGCAGGCCTCCTCCGCGTACGGACACCGGGGGTGGAAGCTACACCCGGAGGGGAGGTCGACGAGGTCGGGCATCCGACCCGGAATGGTCTGGAGGCGGTCGTTCTCCTCGCCCACCCGCGGGATCGACCCCATCAGCCCCACCGTGTATGGGTGTTTCGGGTCGTAGTAGAGGTCCTCGATGGAAGCCTTCTCGACCGCTTTTCCGGCGTACATCACCATTACGCGATCACAGATCTCCGCGATCACGCCCAGATCGTGGGTGATGAGCTGGACCGCGGTGTCGTACTCGTCGGCGAGGTCGGCTATCAGGTCCAGAATCTTCGCCTCGATGGTCACGTCGAGCGCGGTCGTCGGCTCGTCGGCGATGAGGAACTCCGGGTCACAGGACAGCGCCATCGCGATGATGGCCCGCTGTTGCATGCCGCCGGAGAACTGGTGTGGATAGTCCGAATAACGGGTCTCGGGTTCGGGAATCCCGACATCGTCGAGTAGCTGGATCGTCCGCTCGCGTGCGGCCTCGCTCCCGTAATCGAGGTGGTGTCTGATCGCCTCGGAGATCTGCTCGCCGATGGTGTACACGGGATTCAGCGCGCTCTGGGCGTCCTGGAAGATCATCGCGATGTCGTTGCCACGGATCGACCGGACCTCCGACTCGCTCATCTCCATGATGTCGCGGCCGTCGAACCGGATCTCGCCGCTCTCGATGACGCCCGGGTTCTCTATCAGCCGCATGAGCGACAGGGCCGTCACGCTCTTTCCGGCGCCGCTCTCGCCAACGATGCCGAACTTCTCGCCGCGTTCGACCCTGTATGAGAGTCCGTCGGCCGCCGTGACGACGCCTTCCTCCGTGTAGAAGTTGACAGTCAGATCCTCGACTTCGAGCAGCGCCATCAGCCGCCGCCTCCCCTGAGGTTGACGTCCTCCTGGGCGTCGAGCGCGTCGTTGATCCCGTCACCGATGAGGTTCATCGCCATGACAAAGAGGAAGATCGCTCCGCCCGGGAACACCGTCGCCCACCACGGGATGGCCCCATCGGGGTTCGGGAACGAGATGGTCACGCTACTGTCCGCGAACGTGACCGACGGCATCAGGGAGATCGATTGGTCGGGGCCCTGGATGAGCGTGGCGCGGGTCTGGTCGAGCATCGTGCCCCACTCGGGGGTGCCTGACGCGAAGCCGAGCCCGAGGAATCCGAGCGCGGCGACGCCGATGACGACGGTCCCGATCGCCAGGGAGGCCTGGACGATCACCGGCGCCAGCGCGTTCGGGACGATGTGTCTGAAGATGACCGAGCGGTCCCGCGCCCCCAGGGCTTTTGCCGCGAGGACGTACTCGTTTTCCTTTACCGAGAGGATCTCCCCGCGTATTAGCCGGGCGTAGCCCGCCCACCCGAAGATGCTGAACGCGGCCACGAGCTGCCAGTAGCCCTTGCCGAGCATCGCGACGATGACGAGCGCGAGAATGAGACCGGGGAACGCGAAGATGACGTCGAGTATCCGCATCATCACCTCGTCGACCTTTCCGCCGTAGTAGCCCGAGACCGCTCCGTACACGATCCCGACCGTCGCCGTGATGAACACGACGACGAAGCCGATCGAAAGGCTGTACCGCCCGCCGAATATCACCCGCGAGTACAGGTCCCGGGCCTGGTTGTCGGTGCCAAACGGGAACCCGTTGATGTGGAGCCACGGCATATCGAAACTGGCTCCAAAGAGGTTGACGGTCCAGGAGTCGATGGCAGCGGTCACGATGGGTGCGCTGTAGGCTTCGACGTTGGGGTACCCGTGTAGCCACAGGATGTTGTTCGGGTCGTGGAGCGCAAGCGAGATCGGCTGGACCTTCACGCCCTCGATGACGATCGGCTCGGCCAGCAGGGTCAACACCGTCATGATGGTCACGACGACCAAGCCGATCATCGCGCTCCGGTTGGCCCGGAACCTGCGCCAGGCGCGACGCCAGCGACCCTCGGTACGTTCCCCGCTTTCCTCCATCCAGTCAGACAGCGATTCTCGTTCCGTGACTCGTTCGGTGTCGAACCCTGATATCTGGATCCGACCGCGTTCCATGGACATTGTTACTCGTAGCTGATCCGCGGATCAAGCGCCGCGTACGCGATGTCGGCGAGCAGATTCGCTATCACCAGTGCCACCCCGGTAAACAGCGTGATCGCCATGATCAGATTGACTTGCCTGGCATTGATCGCATTCACAAGCTCCCGGCCGAGCCCCGGCCACCCGAACACGACCTCTACGACGACCGACCCCGCGAGGATGCTCGCGGTCAGAAACGCCGCAACGGTCGTCACGGAGATCAGCGAGTTCCGCAGGACGTGTTTCAGGATGACCGTCCGCTCGGGCAGCCCCTTTGCGCGGGCGGCCGTCACGTACTCCTTGTTCATCTCCTCGGCCATCGAGGAACGCATGATTCGCATCAGCGTCGACGCCGACGCCGTCCCGATCGTTATTCCCGGCAAGAGCAGGAACCACAGCATCTTCGGGTGCCACAGGGGGGTGTCCCTCGGCGCGAGGACCGGGAACAAGTCGAGTTCGACGGCGAAGACGAGCATGAGCATCAGGCCGAGCCAGAAGTTCGGCAGCGAGATGCCCGTCAGGGCGATGACCCGGCTCGCGTCGTCTCCGAACTGGTCCTTGTTGACGGCGGCGTAGATTCCGGTCGGGACGGCCACCACCAGGGCGATCACCCACCCGAACAGGCCCAGCGCGATCGTCGGCGGAATGCGGCGCATGAGAATGCCGTTCACCGACCGGCCGCTTCCGATCACTTCGCCGAGATCACCCTGCAACACGTTGCTCATCCAGATGAGGTACTGCTTCCACACCGGCTCGTCGAGGCCGTATCTGGCCCGCAACTGTGCCTTGTCCTGTGGGCTGACGTTCTGCTGGAACGCCGTGATGAGTTCGACCGGACCGCTGGGCGCGAGCTGCATGAGCCCGAACGTGATCAGCGACACGCCGATCATGATCGGCCCTATCAGCAGCAACCGACGCAGTATGAATCGCCTGAGACCCATGAATTAACGCGAGATGGCGTGGATTACTGTTGTCCGCTCTCGGGAATGTACATGAGCTGGGAGTCCGGTGGTGAGTACGTCGCGTAGCTGTACATACCCTCGGGGAACGGATACGTCTCCCAGTCGGCGACGCGTCCGGCGTTGGCTACCGCGACCGTCTGGTCGATGTCGACGTAGGAGTTCGCGCTGAGATCGACGATTGTGCGCCAGACCTGGTCATAGCGTTGCGCGCGGACCTGCGGATCCTGGAAGGCCTGCTGGCCGAACTTGGCGTTGTCCATCATCTGATCGAGGTTTGGTTCGCCGTCTTTCCCGGTGAAGGCGATCCCCTGGGCGTTACAGCACTGCCCGATGTTCCGGCTGTGGTGGGTCGCCTCACAGAAGCTGCCGGGGTCGAACGTGCCCGACAGTCCGACCAGCAGGATGTTGTTCGTCTCCGGATAGTCGGGCTGGAAGATCCTGGCGACCAGGGCGCCGAACTCGAAGGTCTCGACGTCGATGTCGAACGCCTTCTGTCCGTCGATTTTGATGTTGTTCATCGCCTGGGCGATCGTCTGGGCCTTCTGCACGCGGTTGTCGTTGTCCGAGTTGGTTTCGATGGTCGAGGAGATCGGAAGCTGCACGTCCGCGTTGCTGAGGAGTGACTTGGCTTTCTCCGGCTTGAACTCGTTCTTTGGCTTTAGATCATTCCTGAGGGCCTGCGGATCCGCGGTTCCGGCCCCGTAAGCAAGTTCGGGAAGCGGCGTCCAGGCCGGGCGGGACCAGCCCTGTTCGATGTTGTCGACGATCCGCTGGCGCGGGATGAGGTAGTTCGCGGCCTGCCTGACTGCCTTCTTGCCCCACGGTGAGACCTTCACGGAGTACTGGAAGAACAGATACCCGCCGGTCTCGGTGGCGACGACGTTATACGACTCGGCACCGTCGAATTGCGTTTGCTGATCGGCGGAGAGGCCGGTCGCGACATCGATCGAGCCATCTATCAGGGCGCTCGCACGCTGTGCGTCGTCGGGGATGATCGATAGCTCCACCGCGTCGACGACAGGACCGTTCGGGTAGTTATTCGGGAGTTCGTACTCGGCCTTGTTCTGGATTCCGACGTCGTGCATCCAGTAATCGTCCCGGGTGGTCACCCGGAGCAGGCTCTTATCCTCGAAGGTGTCCAACTCGAAGGGGCCGGTCCCGACCGGGTCGTTGCCCGACCGGGGATCGAGGTTACCGCCGGGGATTTTCAGGTTCCCGTTACTATCGGTGGCGGTGGCACTGGATGGGAACACCGTCCAGACGATGTTGCGCAGCGCCTCGGCGCTTGGCTCCTGTGCGTAGAGGTTGACGGTGTACTTGTCCACCTTCTCCGCGTGCAGGAAGTTCCGCCACACCTGCGCGGAGACTTGGGAGTTCTCGTAGCGCTTGTAGGAGTCAACGACGTTCTGTGCGGTCAGCTCCTCGCCGTCGCTGAACTTGACCCCCTCGTGGAGGCTAAACTGATACTTCATCCCGAAGGTCCCGTCGCTGACAGCATTACCAGTCTCGTCGACGGTCAGGAACTGGCCGGTATTCCCTGCCTTGGGCGTGTTGTCGGGGTGACTGATCGCGATCTGTTTGTTCGTATCGGGGGTAGGAGTACCGTCGACGTCAACGTATTTGATCTCGACCATGTATGGGGCGTAGTCCGCCCCCCCGACATCATTGAATTCGACGAGTTCGAAGCTCTGTGCGAGCCAGGGGTGGATGTTCCCCTGTGCGTCCGTCGTCGTCAGCGACTCGTAGAAGAAGCTCTGTGCAGTCGAGGACGGAACCCCGCTGCTGTACGGACCGTCGAACGACGCCACGTTCGCGCCGAGCGATCCCTTGAGCGTTCCTCCTTCGTCGAACGGGAGTTCTTCGGGTGGCGGGGTCTGCGTCTCCGTATCGGTTTCCGTATCGGTTTCCGTATCGGTGCCGGTCCCGTTGCCGTTCCCGTTCCCGTTCCCACCGGTACCGGTAGGGGTACCGGTCCCATTCCCGTTGCCGTTCCCATTCCCGTTTCCACCGGTAGGGGTCCCGTTCCCGTTGCCATTCCCGTTGCCGCCAACCGGCGTGTCCGTGCTACTGTCGCCGCCACACCCGGCGAGCCCGGTAGCGCCACCGATCCCCAGGAACCGCATCAGGCTTCGTCGGTCGAGCGGAATTCGTGATGAACTATCGTCGGATTCTTTCGACGTCACAACAGCCCTGTCGTATCGGTATCACAAGTAAGTTGTGCATTTCTCACCCCAATAGTTAAATATCCTCCTCCCGAAGACTGTAATTCGTCCTTTTTATTTCACCACGGTTCGGATTTAACGTCCAGCGCATACGCGATCAGGTTCGCGCCGAGGTGGAGGAGGGGCGTGATCAGGACGACCGCGAGCAACAAGATGGGGGTGAAGACGTCGCCGAACCACCCCGGGGCAGCGATCGCCGCCAGGACGAGCGCCCCGGCGACGAAGTCGAGTTGATCGACGACCGGGAAGACGGCACCGCGCTCACGGCCGGTCCGGCGCTTGAGAAAGGAGGCGGCGACGTCACCGAGCATCGCACCGGCCGGGAGGGCAACCGCCGCAGCGATCGAGAACTCAGGTGGCGTCGCCCCGAGGAGGTCGCCAGGGCGAATCGCGTTCAGACCGAGGGCGAGGAGGATGCCGACGCCGACGCCGACGGCAGTCCCTCGCCACGTTTTGCCGTCGCCGAGTACCCGTTTCCCGCCCCACGTCCGCCCGCCGTCGATCGGACGCCCGCCGCCGGCGATGACGGCGGCGTTGTTCGGGAGGTAGGCGGGAAGCATCACCCACAGCGCCACGACGACGGTTTCGACGACCCCCATGTGTGGGTTGCGCCATCCGGCGGTTTAACTCTTAGGAGCGCCTTACGGAGTTGTTCACACACCCGCCGTCGCACCTTCCGATAGTATAAAAGCTTGAGTATCTCCACGACATACAAATGGACGATGGCACGAGCCGCGGCGAACGTATCCACGCTCGTCGAGGACGAACCCAAACTCGCGGAGGCGCTCTCGACAGTCCTCCAGCGCACCGAAGAGCAGGACACGATCGAGTGGGGAGACGTCAACGACGAACTATCGAGTGGTCAGTGGGGCCGGTTGATCGAACAGGAGATTCTCGTCGATAATGGTGGCGGGTTCGAACTCGCGGACCGCGAAGCCGTCGAGAACGCACTCGGGGACAGCGACGATGTCGAGGTGTCCGACGACGACTCCGGCTGGACGATGTGGGACAAGGCAGCCGCCGTCGGGAGCGTTCTCCTCTTTCTGGGGTACTCCCAGCGCCCGGTCCGGAACGCGGTCGGCGAGACGATCGACATCTTTCTCGGTCCGCTCGACCAGGCGCTTCCGTTTTACTTGGTCATCCTGACCATCTCGGTGCTCACCGGGTTGTACTCGACGCTGCTGCAGGCGAACCTCATGGACACGGAGAAGATGAGCGAGATTCAAGGGCAGATGCAGGAGATTCAGGACCGCCGCAAGGCGGCGAAGGAGCGCGGTGACGACGAGGCCCTCGAGGAGATCAAAGAAGAACAGATGGAGGCCATGGGCGACCAGCTGGGCATGTTCAAGCTCCAGTTTCGCCCGATGGTGTGGATCATGCTCCTCACGGTGCCGGCGTTCCTGTGGATGTACTGGAAGATCCTGTCGGGCGGCGGCGATGTCGTCGGTGAGGTCACGGTCGTGATGCCCTTCATCGGTGATCTTGCGGCCCAGGACCAGTGGACGACCAGCGTGATCGGCCCGATGCAGGCCTGGATCGTCTGGTACTTCCTGTGTTCGATGGCGTTCACGCAGGTCATCCGGAAGTCCCTGAACGTCCAGACGACGCCGTCGTCCTGATAATGATTACTCTCGTCTCTTACCGCCGATCGCCGTTAACGGGGGTGTCGATCGGCGGTAAAAAGTGAGAGTAGTCATCATGATCGCGCCGGCGGAGGGAAACGACTTTTACCGCGCCCCCTCCGACGGTTCACATGCTCATCACTATCTCCGGACCGCCAGGTGGCGGAAAAACCAGCGTCGCGAGTGCCATCGCGGACGGCTTCGATCTTGAGCACGTGAGCGGCGGCGATATCTTTCGATCGCTGGCGGAGGAACGCGGGTACAGCCTGGTCGAGTTCAACGCTCTAGCGGAGGAAGACGAGTCGATCGATCGTGACCTCGATCGACGCCTCCGGGATACGGCGCGGGACCGTGATGACCTCGTGCTCGAGTCCCGGCTGTCGGGCTGGATGGCCGGTGATTACGCCGGCCTTCGGATCTGGCTCGACGCGCCCCTCGACGTTCGTGCGGCACGGATCGCCCGCCGGGAGGGCGACGATCAGGAGACGGCTCGCCGCGAGACGAAGGCCCGAGAGGACTCCGAGAAGCGACGCTACCAGGAGTACTACGGGATCGAATTCGAGGACCAGTCGATCTACGACCTCGCGGTGAACACCAGTCGCTGGAGCGAGGACGCCGTAGTCGATGTCGTCTCGACCGCGATCAGCGCCTACGGTCCCGAGCACGACGAGGGAGCCGTCACCTTCGACGCGGACTACGAGTTCTGAGATGCGCCCCCCGCCAGCGGACCGATCGGTCGAGGATCTCCTCGCCTTCGGCGTCCTCGCGCTGGACAAGCCCGCCGGACCCTCCTCCCATCAGGTGTCGGCGTGGGTCCGGGACCTTGCCGGCGTCAAAAAGGCTGCCCACGCGGGGACCCTCGATCCGAAGGTGACGGGGTGTCTCCCCGTGTTGCTCGGGGACGCGACGCGGATCGCCGGGGCGCTTTTGGGTCCGAAGAGGTACGTCGCGGTGCTGGAACTCCACGACCGCCCGCCAGCCGACCTCGAACCCGTTCTCGCGGAGTTCGAGGGGCCGATCCACCAGAAGCCCCCTCGCAAGAGCGCGGTGAACCGCGAGTTGCGGGTGCGGGAGGTCCACGACCTCACGGTCCTCGAGGTCGAAGGTCGGGACGTTCTCCTGTCGATCCGATGTGAGAGTGGCACCTACGTCCGGAAACTGTGTCACGATCTGGGGCTAGCGCTTGGCACCGGGGCGAACATGGGCGATCTCCGCCGGGTGGAGACGGTTGCCTTCGACGACCGCGATCTCGTGACGCTGCACGATTTCGTGGACGCCCTCGCCGTCCACGAGGAGGGCGACGACACGTGGATCCGGGAGGTGGTCGATCCCGCCGAGCGCGCCCTTGCCCATCTGCCGGCGGTGACGATCGCCCCGAGTGCGGCCCGGGAGGTGGCAAACGGCGCGCCCGTGTACGCTCCCGGTGTCATCCATGCCGAAACGGCGAGCGAGGGTGAGACGGTGGCGTGCTACACGCCCGAGGGAAGCGTTGTCTGTCTCGGGACGCTTATCCGAGATCCGGGTACCGACTCGGGGACGGTGGTGGATCTGGACGCGGTGTTAGTCTAAACGACGAGAAGACGAAGGGCTTAACCCGGAGACCGGCGTCTTCGAGAGTGCGGGACCGTGGGGTAGCTTGGTATCCTCGGCGCATGGGGTGCGTCGGACTCGAGTTCAAATCTCGACGGTCCCATCGCTCAGTCGAAACTTAGGGAAAATCGCTTACCTCAGGTAAGCGGTTTCGATCTTTCGAGGTGATTGACATGAGCGTCGAGCAGCGAGAGTTTGACGTCGATGTCGACTCCGAGGAGAACGTCGCGACCGCGACGGTTATCGAGGAGATCGCGATCGAAAATCTCTTGATTGACGGCCAGCTGCGCCTCTGGGAGGACGGCGCCGGCTGGAACGGCTATACGGGTCGACAGAACTGTTGATAGAATTAGCCTCCACCGTACCCGGCGAATATCTATCAGGACTTCTGTCGACCCGTATACGTGAACACCCGCGACAAGTACGACCCGCAGTGGACCGACGACGGCGACATCGTCTTCCTCGAAGCCCACGGTGGCGACCGGCGGGTGCGTCGGCTCAGTGACGGCGAAGCGAGCACTATCGAACGGACCGGAATGAACACGGACGTCCAGATCATCGATGGCGACGTTTACTACAAGCACTGGAGTCCGGCTACTGCCGGTGACGTCTGTCGGAACGAGACGACCGTCGTCGAGGAAGGCTGGGTGGATGTCCAGACGGTCGCGCCCGAAGAAGTCACGTACGAGTCCTTCGACGGCCAGGAGATCGCGGCCCGGCTCTACCGGCCGGAAGGCGACCCGATCGGTGGCCTCGTCAAGGGCCACGGCGGCCCGGAGGCCCAACACTACAACCGGTCGGACATGGTCACGCAGACACTCGTCCACGCCGGCTTCGAAGTCCTGGCCCCGGACTTCCGCGGAAGTCTCGGCTACGGCCGCGAGTTCCGGAAGGCAAGCGACGCCGACCTCGGTGGCGACGACCTCACGGACGTCGTCGCCGGGGCCGAGTACCTCCGTGACCGCGGTCGCACGAACGTCGGCTTGCTCGGTGCCTCCCACGGCGGGTATACTGTCGGACAGAAGTATTGATAATTCGAAGGCCCCCCCGTCCTGGGGGTTCGATTATCAATGTCTCTGTCCGACAGTATACATGACGCTGATGGGCGTCGGTGCGACCGACGCGTTCGACGCCGGCGCGAGCGTCTGTGGCGTCGTCAACTGGGAGACGACCGACGAGAAGCCCGACCTCTACGAGGAACGGTCGCCGATCACGTACGTCGAGGATATCGACGTCCCGCTGCTGGTCGTCCAGGGCGCGAACGATCCACGCGTCCCGCAAAGCGAGGCCGAACAGCT
>JBDGQL010000253.1:0-11927 GCA_042219105.1 Karumarchaeum halophilus (SeqCode)
GAACACGTTTAGCCGAGCTTACGGCCTTCACCCTCGGGGTCAAGCCCCGAGGCACCCGGCCTGTTCCGCCTGTAGAGATCCAGCAACTCCTCCAGCATCATCGCGTCGCGCTCGCCGGCCTCGTAGTGGTGATCGATGAAATCCTCCGCATCCGCGAAGTTCCCCCGGAGAGCGTACTTTCTGATCATCGCCGCCGAGTCGAGAAACGGGATACTCCGGCCGGCGTCGAGGCCGGCGTTGCGCCCGATCGTCCGTGGATCGTCCGGGCCGAGTTCGGCTCTCACCGAGTCGTAGTCCACCATGTGTGGTTCGTACCCCTCGGAGATGCGCTGGAGGACGTACTCGGAGGCAAACCGGTAGAACTCCGATTTGCTCTCCAGGACGCCGTCATCGACGAGTCCCTCGATCTCGTCGACGACATCCTCGTGAAAGCGGACGGTGTTTTTGACCATACGCCTCCTACGTTTCCCCTCCCGTCTAAAGCTATCGCCGACCGCGGACGCGCATCGGACCCGGGCGACCGAAAGTATAATTAAAGTTCATTGAGCTTCGACGGGCAGTACATGCCCGTCTTCCCGGATTCGATACACGTTCTTCACGTCGACGACGAGCCGGGGTTTGCGGACACGATTGCGGCCTTTCTCGAAAACGAGAACGATCTGTTCGTCGTTCGGACTGCGACCAGTGCCGCCGACGGACTGGCGATCCTCGCGGATCGGGACGTCGATTGTATCATCTCGGACTACGAGATGCCGGGACGGAACGGGATCGAGTTTCTCGAGGCGGTCCGGGAGGACCATCCGGATCTTCCGTTTATCGTCTACACGGGGAGGGGGTCGGAGGAAGTCGCCAGCGACGCCATCTCCGCGGGCGTCACCGACTACCTCCGGAAGGAAACCGGTAGTGACCACTACATGCTTCTGGCCGCCCGGATCGAGGCCGCGGTCAGCCAGCGCCGCACCGAGCGCGAACTCACGCGACAGAACGACCTCTTCGCGAAATCCCGGTCCATCGTCAACGTCGGTGCCTGGGAGTACGACCCCATCCAGGAGCGATCGTATCTTACGGACGAGGTGCTGGAAATCCACGGTCTCGACCCCGGGGATCATATGCTCCCCGAGGATTCGATCGAGTACTACCACCCGGAGGACCGTCCGGCTATCCGGGAGGCGTTCTTTCGGGCGATCGAGGAAGGCGAGCCCTACGACCTGGAGTTGCGCCTGATCGACGACGACGGCATCCAACGGTGGGTGCAGACGCACTGCGATCCCCGCATGGAGGACGGCACCTGCCTCCGACTGCGCGGGACGATACAGGACATCACCGAACACAAAGGACGCGAGCGCGAACTCGAGCGACAGGTCGACCGCCTCACGGAGTTCACCGGCGTCGTATCACACGACCTCCAGAATCCGCTCAACGTGGCGCAGGGATATCTCGCGCAGGCTCGTGACGACCGTGACGACGAGGATCTGAGTACCGTCGCCGAGGCCCTGGCCCGGATGGAGTCGATACTCGAGGACACGCTCACGCTAGCTCGCCAGGGCCAGACGGTCGCCGACAAGGCGCCGGTTCCGATCGCCGATGTCGTCGACCGATGTCAGAGCGCCGTCGACGCCGATGCTGCAGACTTCAACTTGGTCAACGAGTTCACCGTTTACGCTGACCGGAACCGCCTGTTGCAGATTCTTGAGAACCTCTTTGTGAACGCGGTCGAACACGCCTCACGGCGTCCACAGTCGGAGACCGCCGGGAACGGGATGCGGTACAGTCCTACGAGCCGCCGGCCACGTCTCCCTGGCGTCGCCGACGACAGGCGGGAGTCGGTCACGGTCCGGATCGGCATGCTCAGTACCATACGAACTTCGACGCGAGCCGATTCTGACCGCATCTCGGGGTTTTACATCGAGGATGACGGCCCCGGCATCCCCCCGGAGCGCCGCCAGTCGGTGTTCGACCCCGGCGAGTCGACGCGGGCCGATGGCACCGGGTTCGGACTCACGATCGTCAAACGGGTCGCCGAAGCACACGGCTGGACGGTCGACCTGACCGAGAGCGCCGAGGGCGGCGCGCGCTTCGAGTTCACCGGCGTCGAGTTCGTCGAGCAGGACGCGTGACGCTGCGGCTGCTCATCTCACGGCGTCTCGGACTCCGGCATATCCGGTCCCGTCCCATGATAATGACTGTTCTCGTCTCTTACCGGTGATCGCCGCCACCGGGGGTCGCTATCACCGGTAAACAGTGAGAACAGTCATTATGAGGAAGAGTGACGACCGCGGTCGTCCCGCCGTCGCCGGTCTCGAACCGGAGCTCGCCATCCATGGCGGTCACGCCCCACTCGGCGATCCAGAGGCCCAGTCCGCTGCCGTGTCGAAGCGCCGTCTCCTCGCCGGCGTCTAACACCTCACGTTCGTGATCGGGAATCCCCGGGCCGTCGTCGCGTATCTCGAACGTGGCGCGATCCTTCTCGACGTCCGTACACTCGACTTCGACCTGCGGGTCAGTGCCGCCGTGTTCGAGACCGTTTTCGATCAGGCTCCGGAACACCCGATCGAGGACTGCCGGCTCCGCGCGCACCTGAAAAGCGTCGGGAACGTCGATCCGGACCGCCCCGTCGCCGTCCAGATCGGTTTTGATCCCGGCGAGCAACCCCGGGACATCGACCGGCTCGATGGCGCGCTCCGTGGACCCGACCATCCGCTCGACATCTCGTGCTTTTTCGCCGAGAGCTATCACGTCCTCCGTCGTCGCCGCCGCCGTCGCCAGGGGCTCGGAGACGCGCTCCTCGTCCGCGCGATCCGCTGCAACCTCGATGTACCCCTTGACGACGCCCAGGTCGTTGCGGAGGTTGTGCCGGAGGACGCGGTTGAGCACGGCGAGGCGCTGTTCGCGCCGGCGCTCCACGGTGACGTCCTGGAGGACGACAGTGCGGCCGACGGGCGTCCCGCTGGCGTCCTCGATCGCCGAGGTCGTGACCGCGTACTGCCGGTTTGTATCTTCCACAGTGAGCGACAGCACCTCGTCGGTCCCGGACGGATCGACGCCGTCGAGGTGTTCGGTAATAGGGTGGCCGAGAACAGCCTCGCCCTCGACTCCGAGAACCCGCCGCGCCTCGGCATTGAGGTCGACGAGCCGTCCGTCCTCGTCGACTATCAGCACCGCCGTCCCGAGGTCGTCGATCGCGGCACGCTCGCCGGCGCGCCGCGTGGCAGGGGTCAACTCGAACATCTCCCGGGAGAAGAAGGCGTAGGCGTCGAAGGCGAGATGGATAGGAAAGGTAAGGGGGGTGAGGTTCACCCGCCAAAACCCCCCGACCTGGAACAGCCAGAGGAGAAAGGCAGCCCCGGGGAGGACGGGCGAGATCGCCACCGCGGCGGCCTGTGTCCGGTACAGCGGGCCGTAGCTGAAGAACGTATCGAACAGGAGAAAGGATGCGCCAGCGATCATGAGGATCACCCCGGTGACGTTCACGAATAGCCACGGCCCGTGCGTGTACGTGACCGTCGCGGCACCAAACACCGGTTCGATCGAGTACTCGCTCCAGGCGATCCCGTGCACGGGGTTGGTCGCGACGATCCCGGTGTGGACGGTCTGGAGCGCGAGGAGGGCACCCATCCATCGCGACCTGACGAGCGATCCCCGGCCGGTGTACTCCAGAGCGAAGGCGAGAAAGAACACCCCGATGAAGTTCACGCCGAGCCAGATCGGAATCTCCAGAATCTCCCGGAGCGTCGGATCGAACACGAGCAAGGCGGCGCCATAGGAGAACGACCAGAGCGCCTCACAGGCGATCGTCCCGATGAAAAAGCGCGCGCCGGGCTTGGATCGGTACGCCCAGAGGTATCGGAGAAAGACGAGCGATGCGATGCCGGAAGCGAGTGCTCCAGCCGGGAGCCACGGGGTAGCCACCAGGTCACACATTGCTCGCTCGGAATAAAAGGTCGTCGTGGATCCCCGCCGGGTGCGAAGCAGGATGATAGGGTCGGTTGTACGTCATTTCGGGATCGACCGCGACCGCCACGACCAACATGTTTAAATATACTGGATTTGATGTAGCCAGTGGTATGTACGATAATATTCTGATCCCCACCGACGGCAGTGAACAGGCGGCGAATGCAGTCGAAGAGGGCATTCGTCTGGCAAACGAACTCGGGGCGACGATCCACGCACTCCACGTCGTCGATGAGTTCGAGGCGAAGATTGTGCCGATCACCGGGGAGCAGGAAAAAAAACGCGCCGAGTACATCGAGTACGGCAAGCGGATTACCGGTGAAGTTGCCGAGTTGGCCACCGAGGCAGGCACTGAATCCGTCACGGCAGTTGAAACAGGAATCGCTCACAAGATGATCGCAAGCTACGTCGAGAAGAACGACATCGATTTCGTCGTAATTGGGTCGCGTGGGCTCGGCTCGGTCGAAGAGCTGATCCTTGGGAGTACAGTGGACAAGGTCGTCCGACTCGTAGATAAACCCGTCACGGTCGTCTACAAACGGCCAGCCAAGCCGGTCCAGTGGATGCTCCCATCGGCCGAAGACACGATCCACCGGTGACCTCCTCCCCGTTGTAAACGGTTATCTCTCATCTACGAGTTGAGTCGCCAGCATGGGGCATCAAACCCTGACGCACGAAGATGCGCGGTGATATACACCCAGACATGATTTGGTTACGTCATGCCGTCATAATGTCTGTTGTAGCTGTTTACCGGTGCTCGCCACCCCCGGTGGCGGCGAGCACCGGTAAGAGACTACAACAGACATTATCACAAACCCGGAGCATCACGATCCGAATGCACTCATCTGGTGTCATAGCACTCTAGAGAGTCACGTCCGGGTGTATAGGGTCGGTTGTACGTCATTTCGGGAACGACCCTCGTAATATTTATCAGGGCGGTTCACGTCCTTGACGAACGACCGGGCGGGGTGGACAGGGCGCCGCACGGTGTCAGTGAGACGGATGACATGGCAATCGACACCCTGGGCGGATCCGCTCTTGTTTTCGACAGTCGTGTCCGCCACGCTTGCAGTCTTTGGACTTCTGTACGACCGTCTTGTCCGTCACGACCGCCGGGTCGTCGCATTCGCGACGGTGATGATCGGAACTGCGGTCTGGACTCTGGGCTATTCCTTCCAGTTTGCCAGCGCCACCATCGCGGACAAGCGCGCCTGGGCGACGGTAGCGATGGCCGGTGAGGCGGTCGTTCCCGTCGCGTGGTGCACTTTCGCGCTCGTCTACGCGCGTCGCGAGGAGTGGCTAACCCGGGCGCGGATCGGCGCACTCTGGACGATGCCGGCCCTGACAGTCGTCCTTGCGGTCACCAACGGGAGCCACGGCCTCGTCTGGCACGAACTGGCGATAGCGCCCGCCGCTGCCGGGGGATACGCAGTTCTCGACGCGACGAGTGGGCCGTGGATGTTCGTCCACGGAGCCTACTCGTATCTGGTCACGTTCGCGGGTGTGGTGTTGATGATCGATCTGATCGCCCGGACGCGGCGAGTCTATCGCGGCCAGGCGGCGGTTTTGCTTGCCGGCATCGTGGTTCCTGCTGGGGCCAATATCGCCTCGCGTACCGGGGTCGGACCGGCGTCGACCGTCGATCTGACACCTCCCTCGATGGCCATCCTCGGGATCGCATTCGCCGTCGGCATCTTCAAGTACCGCCTGTTCGACCTGGTGCCGGTCGCGCGCTCGGCCGTCGTCGAGAACATGGGCGAAGGGTACGTCCTGCTCGACGAGTCGAACGAGGTGGTTGACCTGAATGTGGCCGCCCGGTCGTTGCTCGACGGCGACGAGGGGCGTCTCCTCGGTTGGGACGCGAGGGCGGCCTTCGACGCCGACCTCTCGGTTCTCGATGCGTTCGACGGGGAGTCGATCACGGAGACGATCACGACGGGTGATCCCACACAGCAGCGGTACATCGACCTGACAGTCTCGCGGGTCGAGGCCGGCCGGGTCGCCGGCCGCCTGCTCGTCGTGCGTGACGTCACCGACCGGATCCGCATCGAGCGTCGGTTCCGGACCCTCATCGAAGCCTCCTCGGACATGGTGTTCGTCCTCGACGAGACCGGACGCATCAATTACGCCAGCCCGTCAGTCGAGCGTGTCCTGGGATACGATCCCGACGACCTCACCGAGGAGGCCGCCTTCGTGGAGTTGATGGTCGAAGACGAGGCCACGGAGGGAACGGACCGCGACCCGGAGGCGGACGCCCCCTCGATGGCCGCAGCGACCTGGCGGCGCGTCCTCGACGAATCCGGGACTGATCCCGAAAGCAGCGACCGGATACGGTTCGAGGTCCGTCTCCGGACCGATGACGGGGAAACCCGCACCATCGAGGCGATCGCGCGATACCTCGTCGACGACCCCGCAGTTTCGGGCATCGTCATCAACGCCCGGGACATCACCGAGCGCAAGCAACGCGAACTGGAACTGGAGCGGACGAACGAGCGCCTCGACCAGTTCGCAAGTGTGGTCAGTCACGACCTCCGGAATCCGCTGAACGTGGCGATGGGCCATCTCGATCTGGCCATCGAGACCGGCGACGATGGGAGTCTCCGGACGGTCCGCGATCAGCACGACCGCATGGAGACCATGATCGAGGATCTGCTGACAATGGCCCGCGATGGAAAGCAGGTCGAGGAGACGGAACCGATCGCTCTCGACGCGGCGGCCACCCGAGCCTGGGGAAACGTCGAGACCGGCGGTGCCTCGCTCGCCGTCGACACGGACGTGACCGTGCTGGCCGGCGAGTCGCGACTCCCGAATCTCCTCGAGAACCTCTTCCGGAACGCCGTCGAACACGGCCCGGGGGAAGGAAACCCCACGTCGCTGACCGTTCGCGTCAAACGCGTCACCGGCGGGTTCGCGGTGAGCGACGACGGCGTCGGCATCCCCGAGAACATCCGCGAGAAGGTCACCGAGACCGGATACACGACGGAGGGGGACAACACTGGCTACGGGCTGGCAATCGTCGACGACATCGCGACTGCTCACGGCTGGGACCTCGCCGTGACCGAAAGCCCGGCGGGAGGAACACAGTTCGAGTTCACCGGCGTCGAGGTTCGCGAGTCGGCGATGGCCGAAGTCAGGGCGAACGCAAACGGGGGGGACGGTCCCCATCCGGGGGGGTGAGTGACCGTGGCGGTCGAACAGGTAACCGGCGGGCGCGACCCCGAGAGCGCGTACGGACTGGGACTGTTACTCCTGGTGTCGTGTTCGCTCGTCACCGGAACGCTCGTCGCCGCGGCGTTTCTGTTGCCGGCGACGGTCGGCGCGCTCATCAGTGGACAGGCGCTGCTCGGCCTGGGACTGACGTTCGTCGGTGCGGTGTTGACGCTGCTTGCCGCGCTTCCCGACCGATTCGTCGAGTCCTCGACCACAGGAGGGGAGACGGCGGCCGGCAGGGAGGACCGGCAGAGTATCACCGTCCGGGAACGGTTCGCCGACCGTCTCCGCGAGGCCGGCGACGAGGTAGACGTCCCAGTGTTCGTCTCGGGCGTGGCTCTCGCAACGCTCGTAGTGGCAGGCTTTCTGGTGGTTCCCGACCGGACGATGGCGGCGGTCGCCACGCTCGAGGGTGTGGTCTTCGAGGCGGGACGGGGCCTGTTGCTGGTCGCAGTACTCGTGTTCGTCTTCGCAGCCATCGTCCTCGCTGTCGGTCCATGGGGGCGGATCAAACTCGGCGGGGAGTCGGCGACACCCGAGTTCTCGACGCCAGCGTACGTCGCGATGCTCTTCTCGGCAGGTATCGCTGCCGGCATCGTCTTCTGGGGGCCAGCAGAGGCGCTGTTGCACTACGACACGGTCCCGCCGTTTCTCGACGTCGCGTCTCGCTCGGACTCAGCGGTCGTCGGTGCGCTCCAGTACACGATGTTCCACTGGGGGGTCTCCGCGTGGTCCGTCTATCTCGCGGTCGGTCTGCCAATCGCCTACGCCGTTTACAACCGGGATGCCCCGTTGCGGGTGTCGTCGGTCCTCGTGCCTCTCTTCGGGGCGGACATCGTCGAGCACCCGCTCGGGAGAGTCGTCGACGTGCTCGCGGTGGTCGCGACGCTGGGCGGCCTGTCGACGACGCTCGGATTCCTGAGCGCGCAGTTCCTGACCGGGATCGAGTACCGATGGGGGGTCACCCTGGGACCAGGTGGGGAACTCCTCCTGGTGTCGGGGCTGACGGTCATCTTCGCCGTCTCGGCTGTGACGGGGGTCCGGCGAGGCATCCGCCGGCTCTCGGAACTCAACAGCCTGGCCTTTCTCGTCTTACTCGGGTCGCTTGCCGTTCTCGGCCCGCTCGGATTTGTCGCGTCGGTCGGCTCCAGCGCGGTCGCGGGCTACGTGACCGAGTTTGTCCCGATGAGTCTCTACGGCGCGACCGGCGGCACGGACTGGCTCTCCGGGTGGACGATCTTCTACTGGGCGTGGTGGCTCTCGTGGTCTCCCTTCGTCGGGCTCTTTCTGGCCCGTATCTCCCGTGGCCGGCGGGTGCGAACGGTCGTGCTCTCTACGGTCGGCGCGACGTCGCTCGCGACGCTCGTCTGGTTCGTCGTCGTCGGCGGGACGGCGCTGTCGCTCCAACACTCCGGTACGGCGGACATTTTGGGTGTCATCGATGCCACCGGCGTCCCGGCCGCAGGCTTTCCGGTCTTCGACGCGGTCCTGCTCGGGGATCTGCTGCTCGTCGTCTTCCTGTTACTCGTCCTCACCTTCTTCGTCACCTCCGCCGACGCCGCGACCCGCAGTCTCGCGTTGCTGACCTCCAGCCAGGAATCGCCCTCGATGTTCCTCCGGTCGGTGCTGGCGGCACTGATCGGGACTATCGCCGCGGTTCTCATCCTCTTTGGCGGGAGTGAAACCGTCCAGTCGGCCGCCGTCGTCGTCGGCGGGCCCTTCGCAGTGGTGGCCCTGCTAGCACTCGTCGGTCTCGCGGTCGCAATCAGACGCGACATGTAATTTCATAACGGACCCCTGGGTGTTATACGGGTCGACAGAAGTCCTGATAGATATTCGCCGGGTACGGTGGAGGCTAATTCTATCAACAGTTCTGTCGACCCGTATATTTCCCTACGTCGCCTTGCTCTGGGTATGCCGTTCAGCGTCTCGTGGCACACGTTTCTCGATGGGTTCAAAGCCCGTATCGAGGAGTTGACCGAGTTCAAATCTCGATGCGCATCATTGTCGATGCTTACACCGTAGAGGAGCAAGCCTACGGCTGGCACGCCTATCTCGACGACTTGATGAACTTTCCCTTCGAGGCGCGGTGTGTCACCGAGCGCGAAGAGTCGCCGTTGAGAGAAGGCGAAACGGTACGCGTCACCGGAATGTCGTCAACTGTCGAGTGGATGGACCGCGAACTCGGTGTACCACTGGAGCAACTGGAACCTCTCGATGTCAACGACGAGACGAAGCAGGCCATCGAGGACTGGCATTACTGGCTCAAACGTTGACGGACGATGGAATCAGACGAGCGCGTATTACGGCGAAGAGCGTAGTAGCGTCTGATGACGGATCTCAACGTGCGGGCGGTAGCTACCTACGAGGAGTTCGTCCAGGAGTGGGGCGATGGCGACACGCGGCTGTTATGGCAACTCCTGGGCCAATTCGATGACGATGAGGTGCTCATACAGATTCCGGAGTGGCTTGCCGAGGACAAGGCCGGTTACGTCGATGGGGCACCACCAACGGAGGTAGTCGGACGCATCGAGCGCGAGACGGAGAAAGCGATTCTACTGGACGATTCAGCGGCGGCGCGGCCCCTGATGAAGCTGGCCCACCGGATTCACGAACTCGAACAGAACGAAGGCGACCCCGAGAGGAACGATTGGCTGGATGACCGGCTCGCGGAGCATCGACAGGCGTTCGAGAGTCGCGAGGACGTACCCGAGCTTGCTGATGGGTGGCTACCGAAATCACAACTTCAGTGTGTCGTTCAGAGAAGGGACTGAGAGCGACTATCCCCCGACGCAGGTCAAGGAATTTTAACGACAGCTCGTCTCGTTCATCCGTATGGATGCTTCCCGATTGGTGGAGCAACTTGCCGACGATTTCGCCTCAGTCATTCCAGCAGTCGACGCAGAGTCAGAACACGACCGATGGCAGGAAGGGATTGGCCCCTTTGAGGAAGACCGACAAGTCGAGATGCTCCGAGATGCCGTCGAAGGCAACACCAGCTACTCCATCGAGACAGAAGCACCATATCTCGATGGAGGGCAACGGGTTGACCTCTTCATCGAGAGCGAGGAGACAGCGATTCCGGTCGAGGCGAAACTCCTCCGATTCCGCTACGATAACGGAAACATAGACCCGAACAGTTTTGCGAAGGTCTTCAGCCCCTTCCCAGAAGAGACGACTTCTACCCTACTCACAGATGCTCAGAAGCTCTACGAGGCAGGGTTCGAGGAAAGTGGTGGTCTGCTCGGACTCTACTACGAACCAGAAGACGAATCATACGAACGGATGTCTCCTGAAGCTATCGCGGAAAAGTTCGCTCTTGATGTCGACTACTGGTATGACTTCGAGGTTGAGACGAGGAACGTGGCTCATTTCGATGGATTACGCCATCCGGTGCATCAGCAGGGTGCTATTATTACGTGGGAAATCGTATGACGACGAAGGAGGAAATCTGGCAGGAGTGGACTGCCCAGGTGCATCAACACAGGACAGGTCACTTTGATAAGGGCTCCCCAAGCATACACCACACAGAAATGGACAAAGCGGAGGCGCAGGACTACATAGAGCAGGCTCAGGCGATTATCGACGATGCTCCGCAGATGGACGAAGCCAACACGAAAGCGGCTGTCCTGCGCGACTTCTTAGACCTTCTCGGGTGGGAGATTCCAACCAATACCCAGCTTGAATACTCCGTCAAAGTCGGTACGCGGTCGTACAAGGTTGATTATGCGCTACTGCTTGAAGGTGCCCCCGTCGCGTTTTTCGAGGCGAAGGGTGTCGATACAGCACTGAGCAGCGACCACCGAGAGCAGCTTGCCACCTATATGAAAAACGAGAATGTGAATTGGGGTATCCTCTCGAATGGGGTGGAGTACCAGTTCCTCCGACGAGAGGTAGTTGATACGAACGTAAGCGTGCAGACTCTCACAGAAGCCGACCTTCAGCAGTTGCCTGAACAGCTTACCATTCTCCGAGCATTCACGAAAAACGCGATTCAGGCGGGTGACTCAGAGAAGATAGCCAACCGTATCGAGGAACTCAAATCCGCACGGACGACACTCAAAAAAGAGAAAGACGCCCTCTCGGAAGACCTCGCTGCGGTGTTGACTGAGAGCGTGTCGGAGACGCTCTCAACGTTGGCAGAGTCGAAAGCCAAGGAGATGATTGATGACCTTGTTCGAGAAATAGACGAAGAAATTGACACAGACGGCAGCCGGACACAGGTCGAAAGAGTTGATGAACCAGCAGTTGAGGAAGACGCAACAGAACAGAACTCGGACGAGCAACAGGGATACGTCGTCAAACTACATAACAAGGGTGAGTCAGTCGCCACGTTCACCGACGATGTGCAAAGTGACGTAATGGCTGAAACTGTAAGCTACTTGGTCGAGCATCACAACCTTATCTCCGAGATAGAACCATTACCATACATTCCCGGCAGAGAGAAAGCTGTCATCAACGATGAACCATCATCCCCACACGACGAAGAGGCGATGAGAGTTCCGAGAGAGTTGACTGGTGGCTACTACCTCGAAACTCACGACAACAAGAAGGGAAAGAAACGAACCGTCCGTACCTTAGCCGAGGAGTGCGGGCTCAAAATTGAGTTTACGGGAGAGTGGTGAAGTTTTCACAATCCGGTCCAAGGCACACACTCTCTACCTACGCCAAACGGCGTGACCTCGACGCCTCGCACAAGCGCGCAGAGATTGAGACTGACCTCATCGGAGCGTACTACCTCGAAGTTGGAGAAGCGCCGCTCGCGC
>JBDGQL010000181.1:0-11781 GCA_042219105.1 Karumarchaeum halophilus (SeqCode)
GAAGGCCCCCCGTCCCGGGGGTTCGATTATCAATGTCTCTGTCCGACAGTATATTGGCCTGTGTACCAATAGTCGAGGATGGCCTCACTGACCGACGACGATCTCGATGGCGTGAGCGAGGGGCGAAAGTACCCCGACGGGACTATAGTCCGCGTGTTCTGCATGCGGACAGATCGTGACGCGTACCCGTCTGGGTGGGCCTACAAGCTCCACTACGGCGCGACGGAGCCGGACCCGCCCCGCACGCTTGACGATGGGACGATTCGTCGGTATCTCGAAAATCAGAGATTTTCGATGAGTCGTCGAAACGGCGACGCCGTTTCGAGACGACAACTCGCACGAGGACACCAAAGGGCACGAACTACACGTCGCACCGGATCCCGACCCAGACAGCATCAAGTTCCCCGGGATGGTCGAACTCTGGGAACGGTTCTGGAGCGAGATCCCGAAATCCGAGTTCGAGGTCAAGTGAGGCCATCACACCACGGTGATACTCATGAACGATACTACGCCGCCGCTGCACCCGATGGAGCGCGAACAGCTTCGGGCCGAATCAACCCTCGTCATGACGGTGAAGGCGTCCAGTGAGTTCCACGGCGACGTCACCGACGGGATCGAGGCGCTCGAACGGGGCGACCCGGTGGATTCCACGCCGACGCTCTCGTTCACCAGCTACGACGATCTAATGGAGACGCTGACGCCGCGCGTCCTCGATCTCATCGAAGCCATCCGCCGGGAAGAGCCAGCCAGTATCAACGAAACCGCACGGGTCGTTGACCGGGACGTGAAGAACGTCCACGAGGAACTCAGCCGCCTCGCCCAGTTGGGCATCATCTTCTTCGAGGAAGACGGCTAGAGTAAGCGCCCGGTCGTCTGGTTCGACGAACTCTTGATCAACCTCCCATTCGATCCAGAGGCTGGCGACACGGCGGCTGCCGCGCCGTAAACACGGCGCTTTTCAAATTCGGTTGAAAGGTAGTAAATATGACCTTCTCTCGGGGACGGGGCACGAGCGTGGTGGCGAAACCGATCCCGCAGGAGTAGCGGACGCGCTCGACCTCGCTCTCGGAGAGGTGTACGAAGCCCTCGCGTACTACTACAACAATCCAGAAGGGATGCGATCCTATCGAACCGAGCAGGAAGCTGCACTCGAAGAACTCCGGGAACGAACGATCGAACCACCGATCGAACCCGGCGAGACTCGATGACCTCCGTCGGGTTTCTCACCGACGAACACGTCCCTGGACCGTTCGTCACCACCCTTCGATCGATCGAATACGACGTGCTCCGCGTCAAAGACGATACTATCGGACAGAACGTTTGATACTCTCCGCCGGAGCGGTATCCGGCGGAATGTATCATTTCTTCCGTCCGATTCAGGAACAGTTACGAACCCTCAGCCGAGGTCGGGCGTATCGCCAGCCTGCAGGAACGCCGCCGGTGAAACGATCGGAGTCCCGCGGAACTCGCCCAGGTCCGTGAGGTGAGGATCGCCCGAGACAAGATAGTCCGCGTTAGCCTCGGTGGCGATCTCGAGGAACACGTCGTCGTCCGGGTCTTCCTCGACCGCAGTGATGGTCCCGGCCGGATCGACGATGCTGGCCTCGAAGCGCACCAGCTCGGGGAACCGTGCTTGCTCGTCGTCGGTGAACGGGAGATCACCGTACCCGAGAACGCGCTCGAACTCATCGAGGGCGGCATCCGAGGTCACCATCTCGACGTCCCGTATGAACGCCGGCAAAAGTGCCTCCCAGGGCGTCCCGCCCCACCCCAGGGCGGAGACGAGCACGTTGGTATCGTACACTACTCTGAGCGTGCCCATGCTATCGCCTCGTCGACGAGCTCCTCGTCAACGTCCTCCTCCGCGAAGCGCGTCTGGGTCTGCCCGGCGAGACGAATGAGTTCGGACGTATTCTGCATGGATTCGAGCGACGCGGCGGCGCGCCTGGTTTCGGACGCAGCCTCGGCGAGGTCCTCTATCTCCGGGGCCGTTTCGGCAAGCTCACCGATCGCCCGGAGAACCGTCGCGAGATCTTCGAGCGCCTCCGGATACGTCTCGCCCTCGCCGGCAGCCCCCGTCTCGACATCGATCACGGCGACGCGGTCTCCGCGCTCTACCTTCTGGATGCCACGTTCGACACTCATAGACGACACTCGGCGTTCTGGCGCGAACAGCCAACAGCATCCGCCTCCGCACCAGCACCTGCGGGAGCGAGTTCTCGAACGGCCTCGAGGAACTCCGCATCGGAGTACGTGAGGGTACATCGCCCCCCTTCTCGTGACTGTTTACTCATCACTGGTAGTTACCGACGGAGCGGCTTAATCGTTTGCCGACAACTGGGTGGCAGTGTTCAGACTCGTCATAGGATCGTGCGTCGCTCACTGTAACGATGCCGATCGACATCGACACCTTCGAGCAACGTCCCGAAGAGCAACTTGGGGATACTGTCGGACAGAAGTATTGATAATTCGAAGGCACCCCGTCCCGGGGGTTCGATTATCAATGTCTCTGTCCGACAGTAGATGGCCCATCACAACCGGAACGCGTCCTTTCGTTCCTCGCGGCGAGGGCCGACAGGGCGTTTCGCCCGAGTGAAATCGCCCGAGAGACTGACGTTCCGACCAATTCCATCAACGCGGTCCTCGGCCGCCTCGAGGATCGTGGACTGGTACGGCACAGGGGAACGTACTGGGCGATCACTGACGACACGGAGCGGCTGCACGCGCTCACACAGTACGAACTCGTCACGAGGAGCATGAACAACCTGTACGGCGAGGAAGATCCCAGCGAATGGGTCGAATACATGTCGGGGCAGGATGACTCTTCGGACACCGGTGGCGCATGAGGCGCGACGGCGAGGGTACAATCGTCGCATTCGAACGCCAAGACGTCGTCTGGGGTATACGGGTCGACAGAACTGTTGATAGAATTAGCCTCCACCGTACCCGGCGAATATCTATCAGGACTTCTGTCGACCCGTATATCGATCCGTTCAAACAGGACCCGTTCGCCGGCCCTGACCAGTCTCCCGACGAGGACTATCGCGTCACGCCACGGCCGTGGCTCGTCATCAGTACCGAGGCCGTGCCCTTTCATCCGGAGCAGTACCTCTGTGTGACGCTCACGACACGTACGTGGCACGACGATTCGATTCCCGTCTCCGAGTCCGACTGGACGGAGGGCGGTGCACCGGAGGCGACTTCCCTCCTGCCGTGGTCCGTCTCCGCTATAGGACACGAATTCCTCGACACGACTGGGGAGCTGGTGGCACGCCTCGATGCGGTGTCGGACGACGAAGCACCGGACGACGGGCATCAAGGCCGTCTCAATCGGAAGATCGTGCCTCGAAGCTACGCGTGTACGTCACTTCGTGGCCGTCTCCGCGAAGCGCTGCGACGTATTCTTCTGGAACGTTCGTGTCCGCGAGAATCCGCATCACTACCCGGCTTTTGTTGCCGGATCGGAGGCTTCACCGAGGAGTCGTTCGTGGGTCCGCTCTTCCCCCTTGCGTCGCGCGCTCGCTGCGTCTCGTTCGCGTTGCTCGAGTTCCGTTCGATGGTCGTAGTAGTACGCGAGCGCTCGAAAGAGGTCCGCCATCGGGATATCGTACTCGCCGGCGACCACGTGGGGATTCTCGTCTCCGTCGATGACCCGGCGTTTCACGTCGACGACCGTAATTCGTGTTTCCTCGATCCGGGGGTCTCCCGACCGGATCGCCTCGTCGCTGACGATGCTCGCCATGCGTGGGATTCGGGTTGGATAGGTGATAAACCTGTGGCACATGCCGGACCCATCTCGTGGGGCGGTCATTCGAACCGTCCTCGAACGCATACTGGCCGCTGGCCTCGTTTGGCCTGCCGAGGTCGTTCCCGGGACGACGGGACCCTGGATCGGGCGGACGTGAAGCTGTACGTCGTCGGGGACGGCCCACGGTGATCGGAGCTGGAAGCGGAGGCGGGTGATAGGGTGGCGTTTCTGGGACAGGTGCCCTACGAGGAGATGCCCGCCGTGTACCGGGCTGGGGACGTGCTGGTGTTGCCGAGCCGGGCCGAAGGCGTCCCGCGGACGGTGATCGAGGGGTCGTTCGACTGGGCGGAGACGGTCGAACAGACGACGGGGGTACTCGAAGAGTTGTGAAGCAACTCCGGATGCCCGGAACCTACATTCAGATCCAGCCGTCCGGAATATGCCAGACCGTTCCAGCCGTCTCAGGGACGTGTCGATCGATCCGCCGGATTGCGGTCACGATGTCGCGTGGGGGCGTTCGCTGTTCGGCGAGAAACAGGACTCCGGGATGGTCGTCGAAGTCAAAGAAGTCGTCGTCGTTCGTCAGCACGAGCCGATCGGTTTCGCGGCAGAACGTGATGATCTCGTCGTCGCCGAACCCGAGGTCGAGTTCGTCCTGCACGCGCACCGCGTCGTAGCCTTCCTGTCGGAGGATCTCCGTCGCCGAGCGCGTGACGTTCTCGTCACAGCAGATCTTCATAATGACCGTTGTAGTCTCTTACCGGTGATCGCCGCCAACAGGGTTGCGCTCACCGGTAAACAGCTACAACGGTCATTATCATACCGTCTCGATGACGGAGTCAGGATCCGGCTGCTTTCGCTTGCTCTCTCGGATCCGCTCCTCCCGGCGGTCACGCCACGTCGACATCTCCTCGACGTTGTCGTAGTAGTACGCCAGGGCGGTATACACGTCGGCCAGGTCGAGGTCGAACTCGGTCGCGACCGTTTCGGGGTCCATGCCCTCCTCGTGGATCCACTCGACGATCTGGAGGACACTGATCCGTCGCCCCTCGATGCGCGGTTGCCCGCCCATCACGCCCTCTTCGGAGACGATATCGCTCATGTCCGTACGTATCCACGGATAGTTGATAAAAGGTCGCACGCTCCGTCGGTGGCTGGCAGTCAGACTCCGCGAGCTTCGTCCTGTTTCGTGGCCGTGTCGCCAGGGACAGCTGATTGCGGCTGGAGCTGGAAGCGGAGGTGGTGGCGTTCCTGGGACAGGTCCCCTACGAGGAGATGCCTGCGGTGTACCGGGCGGGCGACGCGCTAGTGTTGCCGAGCCATGCCGAGGGCGTCCCGCGGACGGTGCTGGAGGCGTTCGCGTCGGGAGTTCCGGTGGTGTCGAGTGACCTGGAGCAGGTCGCGCCGATCGTGGAAAGGAGTGGGGTGACGGTTGCTGTCGGGGAGGTGGCGGGGTTCGCGGAGGGGATCGAGGCGATGCTGGCGGAGGGGTTCTTCGGGACCCTCGAGACCTGCCACGATCACGGCGTCGACGCGGTGATCCGGCGGACGCGTGCAGACAGCGTGCTGGTGAGCGACGACCCCGGTAGTGAACTGGTAGAGATCGACATTGAGCCATGGGACTGGCAGGATCGGGCGGTAAAGCGATTGTTCGACATCGGGTTCGCCGCGACTGGGCTGCTCGTGCTCTCGCCGGTGATTCTCATGATTGCGGCCGCGGTGAAATTAGAGGACGGTGGATCGGTGCTGTACGGACGGACCGCACTGCGGAACTCGGGGAGACGTTTACGGTGTATAAGTTCCGGAGTATACTGTCGGACAGAGACATTGATAATCGAACCCCCGGGACGGGGGGCCTTCGAATTATCAATACTTCTGTCCGACAGTATATGGTCGAGAACGCCGAGGTAATGACGGGCGCGAAATTGAGCGAGGAAGGCAAAGGGGAGCGCGATCCGCGTGTGACACGCGTTGGCTGGCTGCTACGGAAGACGCATATGGACGAGATTCCCCAACTGTGGTCGATTCTCGTGGGCGATATGAGCGTTGTCGGTCCCCGGCCCGAGCGTCCGGAGCTGGACTCGGACATCGAAGAGCGGGTGTTCCGTTGGCGCCAGCGCTGGTTCGTCAAGCCGGGGCTAACCGGACTGGCACAGATCAACGACGTGACGGGCCACGAACCGGCGAAGAAACTGCGCTACGACGTGGAGTACATCCGGGAGCAGTCACTCCGGGACGATGTGGCGATTGTGATCCGGCAGGTGTGGATGGTCGTCGTCGATGGGGTAGCGGTGCTCCGTGGCGAGGATCCCGAAGAGAAGGCGGCGGACTGATCAGCCGATTTCGTTCCAGTCGTCCGGTGGTGTCTTGTACAGTTCCACCTGCAACCGATCCCGGACAGCGTCGTGTGTGAAATCGGATTCGCCGGCGACGATCGGCGCGCCGACCTCCCGAGCGACTCCGACGACCGTCGCATCGACGCCGTCGAGATGGGGCGCGTTCGCCGGGAGTTTCGCGACGGCGTCGGCGCCGAGGTCGGCAGTCTCCTTCGTGACGGCCCGGACTTCTGCCCACTCGATTTCCGCACGAACCGCCGGGGGGTCGGGCTCCGGAGCCGCGTTTGCCTCTCCCAGGAGATATTCCGTGTACACCGTCGAGGGGATGACGAACTCCTCGTCGGCGTTCGCCTGGAGGAACGCCGCGGCGTCGGGGCTCCCCGTTCTCGTAGTCGATCAGAAACGAGGAATCGAGGACCTTCAGAGGTAGTACGAGGCGGATGCCACGGGGTCGTCCGGAAATCGGAGATTTCCATGATCACGAGAATCTTCGATTCTCGAACGACTTGACCCCGTGGAGGAAGCCGACACTCGATGAAACTCGCCACGCTCGCTGGTAGGGCCGACTCCCCCCTATCTATATATAAATTTTTATATGGAAACAGCTGTATATGTGAATCACGGATGGACGACGCGCCACGACGCACCGTGCCCATCAAACTCGATGTACCCGAAGAGCGTCGTGGCGACCTCCATCGAACCAAAACCCAATTCCTGCACTGCACCAACCGCACAAGCGAGTGGGCGTGGCGCTACGACGACTACTGCGTCACCAGTAAGTCGAAAGCCGAAAACGCCCTCTACAGCGAGTTGCGTGAGGAAACCGACCTCACCGCCAATCTCGTCCAGAAAGGCATCCGTCGTGCCATCGAAGCCGTCCAAGGCGGCGTCGAGAAGTTGAAGCAGGGCGAACAGACCAGTCAGCCCGAGTTCGACTCGTGGAGCGTCGTGTACGATAACCGCTCCGCGTCGTTCAACGAGGACCACGCCACGCTCTCCACGCCGAACGGCAGAGTCACCTGCGAATACGTCCTCCCGCCAGAGGACGAACGAGAAGACACGCCGTTCCGCAGGCATTACGAGAGCGACGACTGGGATGCCTCACACGCTACGCTCCAATACGACGAGCAAAACGACACGTTCTCCCTGCACGTCACGCTGAAGAACCCCGGCTACGAGGGTGACGGAACGGAACGTCAAGAAAGCGAGTCACGTAGTGAGGGTGCCGAGAACGGAGTGGTTCTCGGTGTTGACCTGAACGTGACTGGCGCGTTCGCCGTCACCTCCACGGGAGCGTTCATCGGCAGTGCGGACTACCTCACCCACAAACGCGACCAGTACGAACAACGCCGCGCTACACTGCAACAGACAGGAACACGGTCAGCACACCTCACGATTCAGTCCATCGGCAGTCGGTTCTCGGATTGGTCGTTGGATTGGCTCCACAACCGCGCTAACGACCTCATCGCGGAAGCCCAAGACGCGGGTGTGGATGGCATTATTTTCGAGAACCTTGACCACATCCGGGAGAACATTGCGAATGGGTCGAAGTTCCAGCAGTGGGCCTACGCCAAATTCGTGGAACTCGTGGAGTACAAGGTCGAGTCCACGGCGTTGTTTGTAGATACGGTGAATCCGGCGTACACGAGTCGACGTTGTTCGCACTGTGGGTTTACCCACGAAGATAATCGCGAGGACAAACGATTCGCATGTCAGGACTGTGGGTACGAATTGAACGCGGATTATAACGCGGCGAAGAATATCGCCACCCGATACTGTGGGTATATCCATCGCGGGCAGACGTCTCGCGGTGGATGGGCCACCAGTCAACTGGCCCTCAAGTCAGGGACGCTGAACGTGAACGGCGATTACACGCCTACCGAGTTGCTCGGGTAGAACGGGAGTCCACTGACAAGCTTCAGGGCTTGACCCCGAGGCGGTTGACGTCATGCCTCGTTTTCTTCGCGGCCCTCGGCCAGGTCCTCGATGCGACGGTGCGAGCGCTCCTTGCGACGGGCGACCGTCTCCGCGAGCGTCTCGCCTTCCCGCTCGTCTCCGGCGCCGAAACCGGCAAGCAGGTCACGATCGTCTTCCAGGAGTCGCCTAACGACGTCGTCGAAGCTCTCGTTTTCCTGCTTGCGCTTGCGAAGCCGCGCTTTGGTCTCCTCGGAGACGCGGATGTGCTCGTTGGCGGAGTCTGCCATCCCGTTAACGTAGTCGTTAACTCTTCAATACTCTTCGGGTGCGTTCGATGGATCGAGCCGTACTGACACTCCGTTCTCGGGACGGATCGGCGGCTTGATAATCCACGTCCGACACGTCCGGGGTAGATGCGCATCCTCCGGGTCGCACAGAACGTCTATCCCGAGCAGAAAGGCGGCGCCTGCTACGTCCACGCGATGAGCCGGGACCAGGCCGCGATGGGCCACGAGGTGGTCGGGAACGACATGTTTCCGGTCGTGACGGAGTATCCCCTCATCCGGGCCGACCGATTCGGATCTGCTCACGGTCGGCCGTCTGCGTGCCAGTAACGATACTACCGGACAGAAGCCATGATACATTCCGCCGGGGCAAATCCCGGCGGAGAGTATCAACCGTTCTGGCCGGTTACGGACATGTTTTGATCGTCGTACAGCACGATCCCGGCGTGCTCGTACTCTCCATGCAGTCGCGCGAAATCGGCGTTATTGGAGAGGATGGCGCGGCTGCTCTCCCCTGATTGCTTCAGGTGGGTCCGATCGGACGTTCCCTCGACGCGCTCGTAAATCTGCAACACCGTGATGCGACTCCCCTCGAGATGGGGCTCGTCGTGTAGCTCCGATTCGTTCGCGTCGACGATCCCGTGGGCCTGCTCGGGCATCCGTACACATGGTACGTCAAGAGTCCGGAAATATGTTCCGCGTCGCCGTGGCTGGGCTGGCGCTGGCGGCGCTGGGGTACTTCGACTACTCGTATCGGCTCCCGCGTGGGGTGTTGCTGGTCGCGGTGGGACTGTGGCTCCTCGTCCTGCCGGCGTGGTTCGTGGCCATTCGTCGGCGGCCCGAGGGGAGCGGCGACCGGACGCTGAACGTCGGCGACGACGTCGCGGAGATCCGGCGGGTGTACGAAGCACTGGAGGTCGAGCCCGTGGGCTACGTCGGCCCGTCGAGCGTTCGCGCCGACGGGGGGTCGTCCTGGGCCGAGGGGAGGATTCGGTGGAGCGGATCGGCGCGCAGGGTCGCGTCGGCGGGCTCTCCCGGCTCGGGGCGATCATCGGGGACTACGGGATCGACACCGCGGCCTTTGCCTTCAGCGAGACCGATCGCGAGGAGTTCTTCGGGGTGCTCGGGACGTGTCACGACCACGGCGTGGCTGCGGTGATTCGCCGCGAGAAGGCCGATAGCGTGCTCGTGAATGGTGATCCCGGGAAGGAGTTGCTGGAGATCGATGTCGAGCCCTGGGACTGGCAGGAGCGGATGGTGAAGCGGGCGTTCGACGTGGGCTTTGCTCTGGGTGGGCTGGTGGTGCTTTCGCCCGTTATCCTGGTGATTGCTTTGGTGGTGAAACTGGAGGACGGTGGGTCGGTGCTGTACGGTCAGGAGCGGACGGCAGAACTCGGGGAGACCTTTACGATGTACAAGTCCCGGAGTATGGTCGAGAACGCGGAGGCCGGGACAGGGGCGAAGCTGAGCGAGGAGGACAACGGGGGCCGGGATCCCCGCGTGACGCGGGTCGGTCGGCTGTTGCGCCAGACCCACCTGGACGAGATTCCCCAGCTGTGGTCTATTTTAGTGGGCGACATGAGCGTAGTCGGCCCCCGACCCGAGCGGCCTGTGTTGGATGGGGAGATCGAGGCAGAGGTGTTGCGGTGGCGTCAAAGGTGGTTCGTGAAACCCGGGTTGACCGGATTGGCGCAGATTAACGACGCGACGGGGTACAATCCCGCGGAGAAGTTGCGGTACGACGTTGATTACATCAGGCGGCAGTCCCTTCGTTTCGATGTCGGGATCGTGGTGCGGCAGGTATGGGCGGTGGTGGAGGACGTTGCGACCCTTGTCTCAGGGGCATATATCGAACGGAACCAGTAGAATCGAGCCGACATCAATGGCGATACGCGCGGTGTCTCACCCACTTAGACAGCGACAGAAGCCAAAATCTCTATTAGGGAACGAATTAAGATAGACCCGTCAAGCAGATGGTGGATGACTTCCTACCTGAATATAGAAGGGCTACATGCATACATGGATCATCCAGTTGAAGTGACCGTTTTATTGAATGGTGCACGTGAGGGAAACACGCCACTTGAAACGATTGCGAATACACAAGACGAACGAGTAGATATCAATATTGTCGCTTGGGGGGAAGTTGATGGGAAACCTTATGGATTAGATGTCACAGGTCTGGGTGCAACGTCACGTTTTGATCTACACGGATATCACAAACTATGGAGATATCTTTCTGATAATCAGCCCGATGTTCTCCACGTTCATCCAATAGCAATTGGGGCTGTTGCTACGGGGATTGCTCAAGTTCTTGGAATTCCCGTCATTACAACAGAGCATAATTCTCACAACCAATATGGGGCTGTTAAAAAAATGGTGAATGGAATTACAAATGCATTCAGGTCAGTGGTCGTTAGTAATTCACAAGCCACCGCAGACTCATTTTCTACCTGGGAACAGTATCTGTTACGGGTCACGAATACGAATCATATCGTCATCCCGTATGGGCCAAGTATTGACCGTATCGATACTTATCGTCGAGAAAGATCGCCGCCGAAACTACCAGAGGGGATCGTAATTGGAGCCTGTGGTCGCCTTTTTGCGGTGAAGAATTTTACCACGCTTATTGATGCAATGGCAGACATTCAACCAGAATACTCTGATGTTTACTTAGTCTTTGCAGGCGAAGGCCCACAGCGAGAACGGCTTGAGGAAAAAGTTCGTAATAACGGGCTGACCAACAACGTTCATTTTCTCGGCTGGCTCCCTAGCCAAAAGGACGTATTTGCTTTTTACGATGCGATCGATATTTTTGCATTTCCTTCGCACTACGAGGGATTTGGTATGGCAAACGCGGAAGCAATGGCTGCGGGAACGCCCGTTGTTTGCAATGATATTCCGGTTCTCCGGGAAGTAGTGGGAGACGCAGGGATTCTTATTGATGCAACGGACGAAAATGAACTGGCAAACGCCTTGAAACGTTTGATCAGAAATCCCGATCTTCGTTCTGAGCTTGGAGAAAGAGCACGCGAAAGGATTGAAAATAGATATTCTATAACGCGGTCAGCGGTAGAATATGCAGATACTTACCACAAATTATGATGTGCGTGATATATAACTATATTGTATATTTCATCAATATCGCCGAATCTTAATCTTTGTCAAAATTACCTAGTGCGCTGTCAACCCTAAATCAATTATACAGGAAGATTTACTGTAATAGAGTGTCTACCACAACCTATGCCTCCAGATGGGTACACTACAGTGACGATAAGCACAGATCTGACCGAAAAACTCGCTCGGATCATGGCACTCCACGATTGTTCCAGCTATGCCGAGGCGATCGAGCATACAACCGACAAGGCCCTTATTCAAGAAGACGAGATCACCACACAGGAGTTGATTCAATTGCTCGCTGGCCGACTTGAGGACGTTGACGCCGTAGAGTTACAGTAAAATTTCCTGTATGCGCAGCTCATGGTTGACAGCGCACTAG
>JBDGQL010000256.1:0-11709 GCA_042219105.1 Karumarchaeum halophilus (SeqCode)
CAGGCATCGAACCCCAGGCGACGTGGTGTCCGGGCTGTGGCGACTTCGGCGTCCTCAAGGCGCTGAAGCAGGCCATGCCCGAGGTCGGACGGAACCCGGATGAGGTACTGCTGTGTACCGGCATCGGCTGTTCGGGTAAGCTCAACAGCTACTTCGAGTCCTATGGTTTCCACACCATTCACGGGCGCTCCCTGCCCGTGGCGCGGGCGGCAAAGGTCGCCAATCCCGACCTCGAAGTGATCGCCGCGGGCGGCGACGGTGACGGCTACGGCATCGGCGGGAACCACTTCATGCACACCGCCCGGGAGAACCACTACATCGTGTTCAACAACGAGATCTTCGGCCTCACGAAGGGCCAGACCTCGCCCACGTCACCAAAGGGTCACAAATCGAAGACCCAGCCCCATGGCTCGGCGAAGGACCCGATCCGGCCCCTTTCGCTGGCGCTGACCTCGGGGGCCTCCTACGTCGCCCGGACCGCGGCGGTCAACCCCAACCAGGCAAAGGAGATCATCCACGAGGCAATCGAACACGACGGGTTCGCACACATCGACTTTCTCACCCAGTGCCCCACCTGGAACAAGGACGCCCGCCAGTACGTCCCCTACACGGACGTCAACGACTCCGACGACTTCGACTTCGACGTCACCGACCGGCGTGAAGCAAACGATATGATGCACGAGGTCGAGGACAAACTGTACGAGGGCGAAGTCCTGACGGGTACGTTCTACGTCGACGAGGAACGCCCCTCCTACGGCCAGGAGAAGCGCCGCACCGGCGAGATGCCCGAACAGCCCCTCGCCGAGCGGTACTTCGAGGACGACGCCGAATGGGAGCGCTCCTACGACTTTCTCGACCGGCACGCCTGAACGGAGACGAACAGCCGCGGACCGCCACACTGTTTTCTCCTTCGGAAGGTTTTTTTGTGGGAACACTAAATATCAACCGTGGCGACCGAAGACACCGAGGCACGGATCCTCTCGGCCCTCGAGGATGACGCACAGGCCTCCTACGCCGAGATAGCGGAGCGGGCCGGCGTCTCCAAGCCGACGGTGCGCAAGTACGTGAACAAGCTCGAAGAAGAGGGCGTGATCGTCGGTTACTCCGCCGACATCGACCCGAAGAAGCTCTCCAGAAAAACCATCGCTCTCGTGGGCATCGAGGTCGAGTCCGAACGCTTCGTCGAGGCGACCCGAAAGCTCCGAGAGGTCGACGCCATCGAGGCACTGTACACGTCCAGTGGCGACCACACGCTGATGGCGGAGGTCCGCGCGTCTGACGGCAACGCCCTGGGTGACGTGATCGCCGAGGAGATCCGTGCAACCGAGGGCGTCACCGAGGCTCACCCCTCCGTCCTCCAGGAACGACTGAAGTGACGACGCGATCCGGAACACCGCCGGTCGCCGTGTGGAATCCGATGCCACCGGAGTTAACCATACGTGGGCCCCTAGCACGCGCATGGCAGTGTACGAACGGTCGACGGTCGTGTCGGCTTCTCTTGAGGACGTCTGGGACTTTCACTCCACTGTTGATGGCCTGCTGGCGCTCACGCCCGACTGGATGAACATGCGCGTCGAGGCAGTCCGGGGTCCCGGCGGTGAGCCCGACCCCGAGGTGTTGGGGGCGGGCGCGGAGATCGACATGGCTGTGCGTCCCCTCGGAGTCGCGCCCCGACAGTCCTGGACGTCTCGGATCGTCGAGCGAGCCCACGAGGGGGGATCGGCGTACTTCCGCGACGAGATGCGCGATGGACCCTTCGGTCGGTGGCTCCACACCCACCGGTTCGAGTCGGTCAACGGCGGCACGCGGATCACCGACCACGTCGAGTACGAACTCGAGCGCCCTCTGGGGGTGCTTTCGGCGTTCGCGTGGCCGGGCTTCGAGGCGATGTTCGTCTATCGCCACCGGCAGACGAGGGCGAAATTAGCGTGACGCTCCCGATACATCTTCAGAACGGAAGCGACCGTCGATGACGTCGAGAAAGCCAGTCACCGGAGCCGTCGTCGCAACCATCCCAGGAGACGGACATACGCGGACAGCCCACCCGCACTCATCCGATTAGGGACGTTCGATGGGGGCGAGAGCGGGTGACCGCGCTGTGTCACCACGCTCTGTGTGTCGGTGTATTTGACGATACCCTCGCGGCCGTGACGGCGGCCCAGCCCCGATTCCTTCCGTCCGCCCATGGGAGCGGCTGTCGATCCCCACATCGAGACGTAGGCGTCGTTGACACAGATCGTCCCACAGTCGACGCGGCTGGCCAGCTCGCCCCCTGTCTCCCGATCACGGGTCCAGATACTGCCGTGCAGCCCGTACCGCGAGTCGTTCGCTCGCTGCACCGCCGTCTCGTCGTCGGGTACCGGCGTGACTGTCACCACCGGGCCGAAGGTCTCCTCGGTGGCCACGAGCGCGTCCTCGGGGACGTCGGTCAGCACCGTCGGCTCGTAGGCGGTCGGTGCCACGTCGTCGCGCTTGCAACCACCGGCCAGAACAGTTGCTCCCCGCTCGACCGCGTCCTCGACGTGGCCAGCGACCTTCTCGCGGTGGTCCGGGGTGATGAGTGGGCCGACGTCCGGATCGTACCCGAAGTTCGTCCCGAGGTCCAGACCCTGCACTCGCTCAACCAGCCGGTCACAGAACGCCTCGTATCGGGACTCGTGGACGTAGATCCGCTCGACGGAAATACAGAGCTGGCCGGCGCTCGCGTACGCTCCACGGACGGCTCCTGTGACGGTGCGTTCGGTCGGGGCGTCCCCACGGATCAGCATCGGTCCGGCACCCCCGAGTTCCAGCGTCGCCGGAACGAGGTGTTCGCCCGCCATGGCGGCCACTTCTCGGCCGGCAGCAGTCGAGCCGGTGAAGCTGACGCAGTCTACCGCCCTGACCAGGTCCGATCCGAGGCGTGATCCCCGGCCGGGAACGATCTGGATACACTCCTCCGGGATGCCGGTCGTCCGAAGCAGACGAGCGACGTACAGCGCGGTGTATGGGGTCTGCTCGGCGGGCTTGATGACGACGGCGTTACCGGCTAACAACGCCGGCAGCGCATCCGAAATGACGAGCGACAGTGGGTAGTTCCAGGGAGTAATGAATCCGACGACACCGAGGGGGTGGTGATGCTCGGTGACGCTGGTCAGAAGCGGAATCGCCCCATGATGGCGATCGACGGCGAGATGATCGGCAGCCGTGCTGGCGTAATAGCTGCCCGTGGCTTGAACGTCAAGTAACTCTTCGGTGGCGTCGTAGCGGGTTTTTCCGCTTTCCAGCTGCACCAGATCGAGTATCTCCTCGCGGTGCTGGCTGACGCGGTCCAGAAAGCGCTCGATCATCGCGACCCGGTCGGCGATCGGGCGGTCCGCCCACGCCGTCTGTGCTGTGCGAGCGCGGGCGACGGCGTCCCTGACACCTGCCGGGGTGTACGCGGGCACGTCGCCGACCGGATCGCCGGTCAACGGTGAGATAACCGACAGCGTGTCGTCGCTGTCGGCGTCGATGTCGGCGACGAGCGAGCCCAACGAGGGCCCGTCGTATCCGACGGGAGGGGATGTCATGTCTCCCAGATTTACTCCGGTGGATCAAGTCCTTTTTGACCTTTGATAATGATTACTCTCTCACTTTTCACCGCCGATCGTCACCCCCGTTGGCGGTGATGTTTTTGTGTACACGCTACACATACACTACCATGGAATACACACTTCAGCCCGACGAGTCCGTTTCGGAGGGGATCAAGCGCATCATCGATGGAAAGATCGAGCGGGCAATCGACCACATCGACGGTGACATAGATCGCCACGAGACGGTTCACGAGGTTCGCAAGCGCTGCAAGGAGGTACGGGCGGCCGTTCGGCTAGTCCGGCCGGTGTTGCCGACCTACACGCGGGAGAACGCTCACTACCGGGACGTAGCCGGACGAATATCCGACATCCGCGATGCACACGCCGCCATCGAGACGTTCGATGATCACCTCGAACCCGCCGCGCGGGAGCGCAACGCCCTGACCGAGGCGACGCTCGCGGACCTCAGAGCGACGCTGGTCGACCGCCGTGACGCGATGGCTGCGGAAAAAAATCTCGACGAACGACTGGCGGACGTCCGCGCGGACCTGGTCGACGGGCGCGAGCGAGTGTCCGATCTCCCGATCGCGACCGAGGGCTACGACGCGGTGGCCGGCGGGTTGCGCAAGTCCTACAAGCGGGCACGCAACCGCATGGACGAGGCCTACGAGGACCCGGAGTTCGAGCGATTCCACGAGTGGCGCAAGCGGATCAAGTATCACCGCTACCATAGCCGGCTGCTCCGGCGCGTGTGGGTCGGGCCGATGAAGGCCCGACGGGCGGAACTGAAGGAGCTATCGGACGTTATCGGCTACGAGAACGACCTGGCGGAGTTCGCCATGATGATGCAGGATGAGGATCTGTTCGTACCCGAAATACGGGATGTGTTGGAAGAAATCATCATCGCAGAGCGGGCCGAGTTCCACCGCCGCGGCCGACCGCTGGGTGAGCGGCTCTTCGCGGAACGCCCGGATCAGTTGGTCGAGCGTGTCGGTGCCTACTGGGAGGCGACCCACGAGTACGACCCCGATCCTCCTTGACTGGATCGTGTGTGGGTGTGCACTGTATCTACACCCGGACGTGATTTGGTTAAGCCACGCCGTCACAAACCGGGAGCATCACGATCCGAACACGCTGATCTGGTGTCGTGGCACGTTACAGGGTCACGTCCGGGTGTATCGGGGTCGGGAGAGCAAGTGTGGCGGTCGTCACAGCCGAGACGGCGGACGCCTACGGCACCTCGAAGTCGTTTTGCGCGTGGACCGACACGTCATCTGCCTTCAGGGTCGCGACCGCGGTGTACGTACCCGGGATCGGATCCTCCCAGATCATCTCCTCGCGGGCCTGCTCGCCGGGGGCGAGCGTCGAGGTCCGGATGGCCTGTGTAAACATCCGCCCGTCGCTCCAGCGCCAGACGATGTCACGGAGTTCGCCGTCGCTTGCCCCGGCGCCGTGGTCATCTTCGACTCCGTCTTCATGCACGATCACGTCGGCGGTCTGGCCATCGTAGAACGTCAACTCGACGTGCTGGGTGGTCGCGTTCGTGACCGTGAGCGCGAACGTGACGGCGTCTTCGACGCGGACATCGAGGCGCGCGTCGAGCGTCATCATCCGAATATTGTCGTGAAGCGACAAAACCCTTTCCGCGAATCCGCGCGTAAAATCGGTCAAACGCCGGGAACTACTACCGAGCGCGTCCCTCGGACGCCGGAGAACGCTACGACTATACCGGACCGAGCGCTACGCGGGCGTGTGCAGATCGTGGGGTACGAGTCGGGCGTCGGCCACCTCCGCTCCGATCCGGTCGGCGGCGTCGAGGGCGAGACCGAGCCCCCGGCGCTCCTGATCGCGGAGGAGGGAACCGTCCGGCGGGAGGTCCTGGATCCGGGACACGAACTCGGCTACGCGCTCGGGGAGCGCCACTGCGCCGGCACCCACGACGGGAGCGTCCACGACGCCTGCCCGAACCCCGGAGCGCCGCGCTGTGACGCCCACACCTCGCCCTGGCCCTGTGCGCGGTGTTCCGGCGACTGCGAGAAGCCGATCGACGCCTGTGACCAGGAGCACGCGGTGTACCTCGCCGGCTTCGCGCCGGACCAGTTTAAAGTGGGCGTGACTCGCTCCTGGCGCCTGCACGCCCGGCTTCGCGAGCAGGGCGCGGACCGGGCGGCCCACCTCCGGACCGTCTCCGACGGGCGGATCGCCCGCCGGATCGAACGCGAGATTGCGGGGTCGATCACCGACCGGATCCCAACGGCGTGGAAGATCCGGGGGCTCCACCGGGACGTCGACGGAGCCGCGTGGGAGGAGATCCTCGCCGGGTACGACCTCGTCGCGACCTGCGAGTTCGGGTACGGGCTTGATCTGGACGAGCGCCCGATGGCGGAGACGCTCGCCGCGGGAACCGTAGTAGGCACACAGGGCAGGTTGCTCGTGCTCGAACGCGGCGGGAGCACGTACGCCGTCGACCTCCGGGATCTGGTGGGCTACGAGATCGGCCCCGGCGGACTCGACCGGGACCTGCAGGCGAGTCTCGGCGCGTTCGGGTGACGCCGGGAACACCGAACCCTTTAGGGTCGGAACCCGAATGGGAGGTATGGCAGACGAGACCCCCGACGACGGCGGAAGCGACGATGCAGAAAGCGAGACGAGTGACGACGGAGAAGAGAAGTCCTTCCGGGAGCGCGTCGAAGAGATCCGCGAGCGCCGCAGCGGCGAGGCCGAGGAGGGCGAAGACGACCGCGCCGAGCGCATGGAGGACATGATGGGCGGCGGTCCCGGCGGCGGTCCGGGCGGGATGGGCGGCGGCGGCGGTGGTAACCCCTTCGCGCAGATGATGGGCGGCATGATGGGCGGAGGCCCCGGTGGCGGTCCGGGTGGAGCCCCCGGCGGAAGCGGCGGCGACCTCGACACCGAGAACCTCGAGCGACAGATCGAGCGCCTCCGCGACGAGGTCCGGGATGCGACCCGCGAACTCCGGCGCATCGCGGACGCGCTCGAAGACGACTGATCGGAGTCAGCGGAGCGTCTCGTAGTGCTCTTCGAGGCGGTCGATGGTACGCTCGACGCTGATCGACTCCCTCCGGCCCAGACACGCCTGGCTCAGTCGGTCGCGTTCGCGTAGGGCCCGTCTGATTTTCGCCCGGAACTCCCCGACGTCGCCGGGTTCGTAACGGTAGCCGGCGATGTCATCCGGAATCGTGTCCGCCAACGCGCCGCTGTCGGCACCGACGACCGGCGTCCCGCAGGCAGCGGCCTCCATCGCCACGATCCCCTGTGTTTCGACGGGGCTCGGAAAGGCAAACAGATCGAGCGCCGTGTAGAACGCGGGCAGTTTCTCGCGGTCGAGAAACCCCAGGAATCGCGCGTCGACGCCCCGGTCCTCCGCCTGGCGTTCGAGGTCGTCACGGGCGGGACCGTCACCGCCGAGGACGACCGTCACTTCGAGTTCCGCCGCGGCGTCGAGGAGTTCGTCGAGACGCTTCTCGTAGCCATGTCGGCCCGTGTACCCCACAAGCGGCCGATCGCCGTCGAGGCCGTGACGCTCCCGGAATTTCGCCGTATCGACGGGCCGAAACCGGTCGACATCGACGCCGTTCGAGAGCACGCTGATCGGTGAGCCGACGCCGACCGACTCCCGGAGGCGCGCCCGGGTCACCTCCGAGGGGACGAAAACGAGGTCGGCCCGGTCGAAGAACCACCGCTCCCACCGCTGGCTGGCCCGCCGGAGTCCGCTCGCGGTGCGAGGCCCCGGCGCGACGTACTCGGCGTACTCCCCGGTCGGGGTGTGATAGGAGGCGACCAGCGGAACGTCCGCGCGCCGGGCGAGACGAAGGCCGGCGATCCCGACCGAAAAGGGCGTGTGAGCGTGGACGACATCGACGTCCAGAAGATCGTCCGGGATCCGGGGGACGCCGAGACGATAGCCCTCATAGAAGGGAAACGGGAGGCTCCGGACGGGGTGTTCGCCCTCCCCGGGGTCGTACTCGGATCCGGGATACACCACGTCCATCCGGCCGCCGCGGTCCCGCCAGCGCTCCGTCCAGGTCCGGATCGTGTACGTGACGCCGTTGACCGTGGGCAGGTAGCTGTCGGTGAACGTTGCGACCGTCTGCATCGAGTCGAATTTTGATACCCCTCGGTTAATCGGTTGTGACTCGGTGGCGCTACCGTTCCTCGACGTGGCGCACGTCTACCGCGACGCCTCGCGTGCTCTCCTCCATCGCGGGGCCGGGCATCTCCGCCCGCCCCACCGCGAAGGCGCTTGGCCCCTCGATGACTACCTCCTCGCTGACCCGGATCGCGTCGCTCGCCGCGACGATTCCCGGCGCGAGGACGCTCCCGTGGGGGACGAAGTCGTCTATCTCGACCCGGCGCGTCTCGCTGTCGCTGTCGACCCACCGGCGCGCGCCGGCGATGGATAGTGCGAGCAGTCCCACCGTGGGCACCATCGCGGCGAGTTGCGTCCCGTCGGCGTCAGTTGCCCGTAGCTTCGGGTAACGCGCCTCCGTCCGGAGATCCGGGAACAGCGCCTCTCCGGCCCCCTCGCCGAACTGGTAGTCGGCGATGGCCCGGACGGTGTTGTGCTCGCGTTCCCGTTTCGGATACTGCGCCTCCCCGGAGAGGGCGTCCGCCAGCGCGGCCAGCGAATCGCCGCCGGTGGGGTGGTCCGCGACGGTGAACCGCACCGGGAGGTCCCGGCCCTCGGTTGCGCGCTCGACGATCTCGCGGTAGCCCTCTTCGGGGACGTGCGCGACGATCCGGTCGTAGTCGGCCCGATCGAGGTACCGTTCCAGGATCGTGGAGACGAACTCGACTTCCTCCGCGCTCCACCGGCCCGTGACGACCGTGTCGTAGTGCTGGGCGGGGTAGGTCGTCTCCAGTTCCTGTGGGACGACGCCGATCGGCGAAGTCATCGACACGACGTGGCCCCGCCACTGGATCGCGTCGTGAAACCGGCCGTGACTCCTGGACTCGCTGTAGGGTTTCCGGGCCGAACAGGGCACGAGCACCAGCGGCGCATCGAACCGGGGGCGATACCGGCTGGTGATCCGGTCGGCGAACCGCCGGATCTCGACGCGGCGCATGGTGTCCGCGCTCGCGGCGGTCATGTCAGCGCGCCGCATGATCGGCGCGCGTTCCTCGACGTACGACCACTCCTGGTCGAGTTCCCGTAGCGTAGCGGTGAGCCACTGGTCGTGACGGGCCTGTCCCTCCAGGTAGTCCCGGAGGCGACCGTTCCGGATCCGGCGTCTCGCCGTCCGGAGCGCCGCGCCGAGGACGTTCTCGTTGTGCGCGACACAGTCCTCCCGCGAGAAATCTCCGATCCCGCCCGCGCAGGCACGACAGGCACAGGGGAGTTCCTCGATGTCCGCGAGGTCGTAGGCGCCTTCGGTGGTAAGATATCGCCCCTGGGTGCCCCGAATGGCTGCGCGATCGGAGTCGACCAGATCCACGCCAGCATAGAGCAGGGTGGCGACGTTGCGCGGGGTGGCGACGCCGGGCACGTAGAGGGCGGCGTCGTCCGGGATCGCTTCACGCACCCCGAGGACCGCCTCGAGAAAGGCACTCGCGTGGCCGACGGCGCCGGGCGCGCCGGAGAGAACGTAGCAGTCGGCGCCGAAATCTGCTGCCGTCTCGGCGGTGACGACTGCCGCACTCGGGTAGTCCACGTCCGGATAGTCGACGGCAAAGGAGTCCTGGACGCGCTCGTCGGTACCTGCGGGGAACGCCCGGTGGGGGAGGACGGTGATCCGGTCCTCGCAGCCCTCCGGCAGATCCCTGTCGGCGGGCCAGAGACTGCCGGCGTCCTCCATGTAGTCGCCGGCGAGTGCGGGCGTCGAGACCGGGTCCGCGAGGCGAAGTTCGGCGACGCGGGCGGGACCGTCGCGTTCGAGAACCTCGAAGTACTCCGTCATGGCCCCCTGTCGGCCCCCGAGAGTGAATTAGCTTGCCGTTGTGGATCGGCAGACGCCACCGGGACCGAAAGGCACCGGCGGCGCCACGACGGCGGATTGATGACCCGGGAGCCCCTACCGGGACGCATGCTCGCACGAAATCTCCGCCGTCTCGGATACCTGTTCATGATCGGCTATGGAGTTCTGGATGCGGTCGTGCCGCGGACGTTTCTTCGGCTCAAACTCGCGCCCGCCGGTCTCGTCTTCGAGAACGTCGGGGAGATCAAGGCCACCGAGGGGTACGTCCGGGGAGCCCGTGCCGCCGGCCTGGGGCTGGTCGTCGCCGGCGCAACCGGACTCGCGCTGGAATCGACCGGTGGCGGAGGGTCCAGAACGGGCGACGACGGGGAAGACGCGTCCGGAGAGTGATCACAGTCGGCAGTATTATAACCGTTCTACGACAGGTCCATTTAATATGGTCCCCTGTAGTTCACTACACTGAGTGGCGATTGATCCAAGATGTCGTATGAGTTCACTCCGTTGTTGATTCCGTTTGCGCTTTCTGCCGGGTGTCTCTTGGTGCCATGGTATTTCGCCGAGGAGTTTGCCGACGAGCGGACGTACGCCGCGCTCGTGCTGTGGACGTTTCCGGTCGTGGTGTGGTCGATGGCGGTGATGCTCAGGTTGAGTGCGACGACTATGTCCGCCGAACGGATGTGGCACAACGTCCGGTTCATCGGACCGGCGTTCGGATCGGTTGGCTACTTCCTGTTTACTGCGACGTATACGAACCACGAGAGGTGGTTCCGGCGGCGACGTCTGTGGGGGCTGTTCAGCGTACCCGTTATCACCACGGTCCTAGTGTGGACGAACGGAGAGCACATGCTCGTCCGGGCGACGACCGAACCAGCGGGGACCGGACCGTTCGTGATGGCGTACACACCCGGCCCGTGGTTCTGGGCACACGTGCTCTACAGTTACGCGCTCGTGGCGGTCGGGACGGCGTGGCTGGTCCGTCGGTTCTGGGAGCGTCGGAGACACGTTCTCTTTCGGAGACAGATTCTGAGCGTTCTGTTCGGCGTTCTCATCGTGGTCACTGCGAACGGACTGTTCAACGTCGGCGTCACGGCGATCGACTGGACACCAGTCGCCGGCGCGGCCTCTGCGGTCGTGTTTGGCGTCGCCGCCTCGGAGTACAGATTTCTCGACGTGGCCCCACTCGCCCGCGAGGCCGTCGTCGAAAACATGGACGATGGAATGGTGGTAACCGACATCGACGGTCGGATCATCGATGGGAACAGCCGCGCGGCGGCCATTCTCGACACCGAGTTGGACGAGCTGATCGGGAGTGGACTCGATGAGGTGTTCCTCACCTCGACCGAAACGATCGAGGAAACGATAGGGGGATCAGAGGGGGTGACCCCGGCGGCAAACGAACCGAGGACAGTCCAGGTATCGGATGAAGGAACCCGGCATTACGAGATCAACGTCTCGGCCATTTCCACGTCTCCGGATAAGGACATCGGGACGGTCATAACGTTCTCCGACGTGACGGATCGGGTCGAGAGACGGCAGCGCTTGCAGGGGCGAAAACGGTCGGTCGAAAGCCAGAACGAGCGCCTAGAGGAGTTCACGAGCGTCGTCAGCCACGACCTCCGGAATCCGCTCAACGTCGCACAGGGTCGGCTGGAACTGGCACAGGAGGACTGTGATAGCGACCACCTCGACGGTGCGGCGGATGCGCTATCCCGGATGGAGACGCTCATCGACGACCTGCTGGTCCTCGCACGCAAGGGCAACCGGGTCAGCGAGCTGGAGGCGGTCGATCTCGGTGACACGATGGAGCGGTGCTGGCTGACCGTCGAGACAGCGGACACGACGCTGGTCACCGAGACGGAGCGGACGATCCAGGCGGATCCAAGCCGGCTGAGACAGCTGCTGGAGAACCTCATCCGCAACGCCATCGAACACGCCGGGTCGGACCGGACCGTCAGAATCGGCGACTTAGAAGGGGGGTTCTACGTGTCCGACGACGGCCCCGGGATTCCGGAAGCGGAGCGCGAGGAGGTGTTCGACGCCGGATACTCGACCACGGAGGATGGAACCGGACTCGGACTCAACATCGTACGGGAGATCGCCAAGGCCCACGAGTGGGACGTCGTTGTCACCGACAGCCGGGAGGGCGGTGCACGGTTCGAGATCACCGGCGTCGAGTTCGTGGACTGATATACGGGTCGACAGAACTGTTGATAGAATTA
>JBDGQL010000281.1:0-11628 GCA_042219105.1 Karumarchaeum halophilus (SeqCode)
CGACCCGTATATCGCAATCCCCGGTAGTGGTTCCGCCGTGGTGTGGATTTATTACTCATCCTGCCGGAGTTTCTTATAATGTCTGTTGTAGTCTCTTACCGGTGCTCGCCGCCACGGGGGTGGCGAGCACCGGTAAACAGCTACAACAGACATTATTACAGCCAGTCCGATCGACACGTCGATCGGGAGCAAAACCAATGAACGACGACATGGATGAAAAAGACGCAACCGTACTAGTCGTGGACGACCAGTCCGACCTTCTCTCGCTGTACGTGGCGTGGCTCGCTGAGTCCTACGACGTCCGGAGTGCGACGAGCGGCGAGGAGGCGCTGGAGCTGATCGACGACACCGTCGACGTCGCGCTTATCGATCGCCGGATGCCAGGCATGCCCGGCGACGAACTGCTCGAAGCCATCCGGGACCGCGGAGTGGGCTGTCGGGTGGCGATGATCACCGCCGTCGAGCCTGACACCGGTATCATCGACATTCCGTTCGACGACTACCTAATCAAGCCAATCGATGGAGACGAGATTCGGTCGACGGTGGACATACTGGTACAGCGGCGGGATTACGACGAGAAGAGCCAGGAGTTCTTTGCGCTCGCGGCCAAGCGCACGGCCATCGAGAACGCCGACCGTAATCACACGAACGATCCGGAGTACGAGGAACTCCTCGCCCGGATGGAGGAACTGCAGGAGTCGATCGACGCGACCCTTTCTGAGCTCGGTCCGGATGACCACGCGGAGACGTCCGACCGGTTTAGCTGATCCGACCCGGGAACGGTAGGATTTACTATCCCGCTCCCGCATCCGGTGGTAATGAGCGGCGAGCAGGAACTCGGCATCACCGAGTCCAAGGAACACAGCACGGGCGAATGGTACGCGGAGGTCATCCGGAAGGCGGAACTCGCCGACTACGCTCCCATGGGCGGGTTCATCGTCGTCCGTCCTCGAGGGTACGACCTCTGGGAGCGCGTCCAGGAGTACCTCGACACGTGGTTCAAGCAGACGGGCGTCGGAAACGCGTACTTCCCGATGTTCATCCCGGAATCGTATCTCGAAAAGGAGAAGGACGTCGTCGAGGGGTTCGATCCCGAGGTGGCGTGGGTCACGCGAGGGGGGTACGACGAACTCGAAGAGGAGCTGGCGGTCCGCCCGACGAGCGAATCGATCATCACGCCGTTCATGGCCCAGTGGACCAGAAGCCACCGGGACCTTCCTCTCCGCCTGAACCAGTGGTGTTCGGTCGTGCGGTGGGAAGCCACCGAGACGAAACCGTTCTTCCGGACCAAGGAGTTTCTCTGGCAGGAGGGCCACACCGCCCACGAAACCGAACAGGAGGCCCGCGATGAGATGATGACCCGCCTCGAACAGTACGAACGCCTGTACCAGGAGGTGTTCCGGATCCCGGTTCTCAAAGGCCGCAAGCCCGAACACGACAAGTTCCCCGGCGCCGACACCACCACGACGGTCGAGGCGCTGATGCCCGACGGAAAATCCGTCCAGAGTTGCACGTCACACTATCTGGGGCAGTCCTTCGCGGAGGCGTACGACCTGACGTTCGTCGACGAGGCAGAGGCGGAACGCACCGCCCACACGGCCTCCTGGGGAATCTCCTGGCGTGCGCTTGGCGCCCTGGTCATGACTCACTCCGATGACCAGGGGCTCGTCGTCCCCCCGAAGATGGCAAAAGAGCAGGTCGTCGTCGTCCCGATCTGGCAGGAGGACACCCGCGAGGAGGTGCTCGCGTACGCCGAAGCCATCACCGAAACCCTCGAAGACGGCGGCTTCCGCGTTCACCTTGACGATCGCGACACCAGAAATCCGGGGTTCAAGTACAACGAGTGGGAGCTAAAGGGCGTCCCGCTCCGGATCGAGGTCGGACCGAACGAGGTCGAGAACGACGAGGTGACTATGGTCCACCGCCCCGACGGTGAGTCCGCCGTCGAACCGCGAACGGACCTGGTAGGCGCCGTCGAAAACCACCTGCAGGTTGTCGGGGAGACGCTCCACGACGCCGCCGCGGACAACCTCGAGGCGAACGTCCGGGAAGCCAAGAGCCGCGAAGAGATCCTGGGAACGCTCGGGAAACACGGCGGATACGTGAGGTGTGGCTGGTGTGGCGCGGAGGCCTGCGAGGAGCCGATCAAGGAGGCCATAGCCGCCGAGATAGTCATGGTCCCGCTCGATCCCGGGGAGGAACCCATCCAGGAGTCGTGTGCCATCTGTGGCGACCCGGCGGTCGAGACCGCGTACTTCGCCAGGACGTATTGATCGGGGTCGGCACCCCCTTTGACCCGATCAGCGTGCCCCCCGATGCCCGTCGAAACCACCGCTATCAATCCGATTGAATTCCTAGTATCCCCTTATTTGGTAAGTATATATCCTTATACGTATATGATCAGGGTTATGTGGGATCATTTCTTGACTACAGTGTACATGAATAACGTTACATCTCCCGGCGACGAAACTCCCGGGCTCGTGGACCCATCCGAGACCCGCTCGAACTGCGGGGTCGGCGTCGTCATGGACGTGGACGGCTCCGGCGGACACGACATCGTAGCGGACGGGATAGAACTGCTCGAGAATCTCGAACACCGCGGTACGACCGGCGCCGATGCGGACACCGGCGACGGCGCGGGGATACTACTGCGGACACCGGGAAACTTTTTTGCTGACGTCACCGACTTCGACCTTCCCGATACGTACGCCGTCGGATCGCTGTTTCTGCCTCAGAATGCGTCCGCCGCCGCGGGACTCAAGGAACTCATCGCGGCGGAACTCCGGAACCACGACATCGAGGTCGTCGGCTGGCGGTCGGTCCCCACCGACAACAGCGACCTCGGGCAGACCGCCGTCGAATCCGAGCCCGCGGTCACGCAGGTGTTCGTAGCCCCCGACGAACTCTCGACGGACGCGTTCGATCGCGCCCTCTACGTCGCCCGCAAGGCCATCGAGTCCCGGGTAGAACAAGAGAACCCATCCGGCGCCGAACGCTTCTACGTCTGCTCGCTGGATCGCCAGACGGTCGTGTACAAGGGGCTCCTCAAGGGGGATCAGCTCGCAGGCTACTTCCCCGATCTGAGCGACGAGCGCGTGGCGTCGTCGTTCGTTCTCGTGCACGCTCGCTTCTCGACGAACACGCTCGGTGCCTGGCATCTCGCGCATCCCTACCGGAACATCATCCACAACGGCGAGTTCAACACCATCCAGGGCAACATCAACTGGATGCGTGCCAGGGAGACCGACCTCGGACACGAGGCCTTCGGCGAGGACATCGACGCGATCAAGCCGATCATCGACGACCCCGATCAGTCCGACACCGCGAGCGTCGACAACGCCCTCGAACTCCTGATGGAGGGTGGCCGCGACCTGCCACACGCCCTCCGGATGCTCATTCCCGAGGCCTGGCGGGCCGAGGAGAACGACGTCCCACCGGACCGGGAGGCGTGGTACGACTTCCACGCGTCGCTGGTCGAACCCTGGGACGGTCCCGCACTCGTGATCGCCACCGACGGTGACCGGGTCGGGGGGGTCCTCGACCGCAACGGCCTGCGACCCTGCCGGTATGAGGTCACCGGCGACGGCCGCCTGATCATGGCCAGTGAGGCCGGCGCGCTCAAGACTGATCCCGCGAACGTGCAGCGCCGCGGCCGCCTCCAGCCCGGCGAGTTGTTCCTGGCCGAACCCGGCGAGGGAATCGTCCCGGAGGCCGAGGCGTTCGACGACCTCACCGACGACCGGTACGCGGAGTGGGTCGCCGGGGAACAGGTACGGCTTGACGACGTCGCCCCCGACCCGCGCACCGTCCCAGAGGGGGCGGCCGACGAGCTCCGCCAGCAGCAGGTCGCCTTTGGCTACACCCACGACGAACTCGACAACCTCATCGAGCCGATGGCAACCGACGGAAAAGATCCCGTGGGATCGATGGGCGACGACACCCCCCTCACCGTCCTATCGGATTTCAACCGCCCGCTCTCGTCGTACTTCAAGCAACTGTTCGCACAGGTGTCGAACCCACCGGTCGACAACATCCGCGAGGAACTGGTGTTCAGCCTCGAAACCCGGCTGGGCAATCAGCGCAACCTGCTCGGCGAATCGCCCGCACACGCCAACCAGCTCGTCCTCGACTCGCCGATCCTCCGGAACGCACAACTGGCGGCCATCGCCGGTGTCGAGGAGAACGGCCTCACCGCGACGACCGTCGACATCACCTTCGAGCCCGACGTGGGACTGGAGGCAGCCGTCGAGCGCGTCCGCGAGGAGGCCGCCACGGCCGCGGCCGAGGACGACGTGGTCGTGCTTTCGGACCGGGCGATGGGTGAGGACCGGCTCGCGGTCCCGAGCCTGCTTGCGACCGGCGCAGTACACCACCACCTCGTCCGCAACGGACTGCGCAACCATGTCGGTCTGGCCGTCGAATCCGGTGAACCCCGGACAGTCCACGACGTCTGTACCCTCGTCGGCTACGGTGCCGGCGCCGTGAACCCTTACCTCGCCTACCGGACCATCGAGGACGTCGTTGCCGGGCCCGACGGCGCCGACCCCGAGGAGGCGATCGAGGCCTACATCACGGCTCTGGAAGACGGCCTGCTCAAGGTCATGTCGAAGATGGGCATCTCGACGGTGGAGTCCTACCAGGGGGCCCAGATCTTCGAGGCGGTCGGGCTGGACTCGGAGTTCGTCGCGGAGTACTTCGAGGGCACCGAGAACCGCACGGAGGGAATCGGGATCGCCGAGATCGAGGAGGACCTCCGGGAGCGCCACGAGACGGGTTTCGGGGAGGACCCCGAGATCGAGCGCCAGGGCGAGTTCGAGAACCGAACAGGCGGCATCCACCACCAGTGGAACCCCGACACCGTCGGCAATCTCCAGCAGGCAGTACGCAGTGGCGACTACGAAACGTATCGCGAGTTCGCTGACGCGATCAACGACCAGCACGAGGAACTCCAGACCCTGCGGGGCCTGCTGGAGTTCGATTCCGACCGTGATCCGGTCCCGGTCGAGGAGGTCGAACCTGTCACGGACATCGTCGAGCGCTTCTCGACCGCCGCGATGAGTCTCGGGTCCATCTCGCCGGAAGCCCACGAGAACAACGCCATGGCGATGAACCGGCTGGGCGCGAAGTCGAACACCGGCGAGGGTGGGGAACCGCCCGAGCGGTTCGGAACGGAGAAGGAGTCGAAAGTAAAACAGGTGGCCTCCGGGCGCTTTGGCGTCACCAACGCCTACCTCACCAGCGCGGACGAACTCCAGATCAAGATGGCCCAGGGATCGAAGCCCGGCGAGGGGGGCCACCTTCCCGGGCACAAGGTCGTCGAGCACATCGCCCACACACGCCAGACCGTTCCGGGCGTCGACCTGATCTCGCCGCCGCCACAGCACGACATCTACTCCATCGAGGATCTGAAACAGCTCATTCACGACCTCCACGCCGCCAACCCGGAGGCGGACGTCAACGTGAAGCTGGTCGCCGAGGCGGGGGTCGGCATCGTCGCCGCCGGCGTCGCGAAGGCGAACGCCGACGTAGTCCACATCTCGGGCCACGACGGCGGGACCGGCGCCTCCCCGAAGACCTCGATCAAGAACGCCGGCGTCCCCTGGGAACTCGGGGTCGCCGAGGCCAACCAGATGCTCAAGGCGACCGGCCTGCGCGACCGCATCCGCGTCTCCACCGACGGCGGGATGAAGACCGGACGCGACGTTGCGGTGGCCGCCCTGCTAGGTGCGGAGGAGTACGTGTTCGGCACCGCCTCGCTGGTCACCTCCGGCTGTGTGATGGCCCGGATCTGTCACACCAACAACTGTCCCGTGGGCGTGGCCACCCAGAAGGAGAAGCTCCGGGACCGCTTCCCCGGCCAGCCCGACCACGTCATCAACTACATGACGTTCATCGCACAGGAACTCCGGGAAATCATGGCCGATATCGGGTTCACGTCGGTCGACGAGATGATCGGCCGCCCGGGCGTGCTCTCACAGCGCGACGACGTCGACCACCCGAAGGCCCGGTCGGTCGATCTCTCCGCGATCCTCGCGGAGCCCGACTCGGAGTACGACGTCGACCGCTACAAGACCCAGGCGCAGTCCCACGGTCTCGAGGACGCCCTGGACTGGGACCTGATCGAGGACGCACGGCCCGCCATCGAGAACGGCGAGCCGGTCGAGATCGACGCGGAGATCCGGAACCGTGACCGTGCGGTCGGTGCGACCCTCTCGAACCGGGTCGCCAAGGCTCACGGTCACGAGGGGATGACCGACGACATGCTCCGGATCAACTTCGAGGGCGCGGCGGGGCAGAGTTTCGGCGCCTTTCTCGCCCCGGGTATCACGCTCGATCTCGAAGGTGTCGCCAACGACTACGTCGGCAAGGGACTCTCCGGCGGGAAGCTGGTCCTGCGCACACCCGGGAAGGCGCCTTTCGAACCGGAGGAAAACACCCTGGTCGGCAACGTCGCGCTGTACGGTGCGACCGGCGGCGAGGTGTACGTCGAGGGCGTCGCCGGCGAGCGGTTCGCCGTCCGCAACTCCGGTGTGAAGGCGGTCGTCGAGGGCGTCGGCGACCACGGCTGTGAGTACATGACCGGCGGCGCGGTGGTCGTGATCGGGGAGACGGGCAAGAACTTCGCCGCAGGCATGTCCGGCGGCGTCGCCTACGTGTACGACCCCGAGGATCGGTTCCGCGAGCGCGTGAACACCGACATGGTGTCGGTTACCGACGAACTGGTCGAGAAGGACCGCGCCATGATCGGCCGGCTAGTCGAGAACCACGCCGCCTACACGGATTCCGACCGGGCGAACGCCCTGCTCGAGAACTGGGAGGAGGCTATCGGCCAGTTCAGAAAGGTGATGCCCGACGCGTACGCGGAGGCGATCCGGGAGTACGCCGATGCGGACGTCCGCGACGAGCCACCTGCAATCGCCGGGTCGAGGACCAGTGCCGCCGGGTCGGGCGTAGCGATGTCGACGGACGACTGATCGCCGTTCACGCTCGATCGGACCCCGGAGGTCGCGGCGCGGGCACGGAAACGGTTTTTATATCCCCGCGAGGGAGTTGACCCATGTTCGAGAAATCTACCTGGATCCGGCTGCCGCGGAACGTCGTCGTCGGCCACGCGGTGCTTGAGGAAGCGGTGGCGGCCGTCGAGGATCTCCACCTGGGCGACCGGCCGCTGTTCGTCTCCAGCCCCACGCCGGAGGAGGTGGCCGGCGAACGCCTGGAAACGCAGTTCGCGGACGCGGGCTACGATGTCGAGACCGTCGTCATCGAGACGGCGAGTTTCGATACCGTGACGCAAGTCGTTGACGCGGCCCGGGAGCACGACGCGGACTTCCTCGTGGGCGTCGGCGGCGGGAAGGCAATCGACATCGCGAAGATGGCCGGCGAGAAGGTCGACCGGGGGTTCGTCTCGGTCCCGACCGCCGCGAGCCACGACGGAATCGTCTCCGGGCGATCCTCCGTCCCGGAGGGTGACACCCGCCACAGCGTGGCCGCCGAACCTCCCCTCGCGGTCGTCGCGGACACCGGCGTGCTCGCGGAGGCCCCCTGGGAGCTGACGACCGCAGGCTGTGCCGACATCATCTCCAACTACACCGCGGTGAAGGACTGGCGGCTCGCAGAGCGACTCCAGGGCGTGCTCTACTCAGAGTACGCCGCCGCACTCGCGGAGATGACCGCCGAAATGCTGGTCGACAACGCCGGGTCGATCCGCCCCGGACTAGAGGAGTCCGCCTGGGTCGTGGTGAAGGCGCTGGTCTCCTCGGGGGTCGCGATGTCGATCGCCGGCTCATCGCGGCCCGCCTCTGGGGCGGAACACCTCTTTTCGCACCAACTCGACCGGATCGCGCCCGGAGCCGCCTTGCATGGCCACCAGGTCGGCGTCGGGACGATCATGATCGAGTATCTTCACTCCGGCGACGGGGGGCAGTGGCGGTCGATCCGGGACGCCCTGGCGGAGATCGGTGCCCCAACCACTGCCGACGGGCTCGGGATCGACCCCGGGGATGTCGTCGAGGCCCTGTCGAGCGCTCACGAGATCCGGGACCGCTACACCATACTCGGCGACGGGATGAGCGAGAGCGCCGCACGCGAGGTGGCGACGCGGACGGGCGTAATCCCACAACGGACCGGATGAGTTCATCGCGCTCGATCCGGACAGTCGCGCGAGTACTGTTCGACACGAGCCGCCCCGACCAGCTCGGTCTCATCGCACTCGTCTACACCATGGGGTCGGCGATCGCGCTCGCTGACGGCGCCAGCGTCGACCCGATCGTTACCGGCGTAGGGCTGCTCGCACTCTTGCTCGTGAGCATGAGCATCCACTACGCCAACGAGTACGCCGATTACTTCGCCGATTACCTCGCAGTTCGAACGCCGTTTTCGGGGGGAAGCGGCGCGCTCCAGCGGACCGGGCTCCCCCGGCGGCTCCCGCTCCAGGGCGCTATCGTGACGGCTCTCCTCGGAGTCGGGGTCGGTCTTCTCGGTCGCTCGGTTGGCTACCCTCCCCTGGCGCTGGTCGTGCTTTTCGTCATCGCCGCGTTCGGGTGGGCCTACTCGGTCGGTCCCGCGCTCGCGTGGCACGGACTGGGCGAACTCGACAACGCCGCGCTCGGCGGGATCGCCCTTCCGGTGTATACTGTCGGACAGAGACATTGATAATCGAACCCCCGGGACGGGGGGCCTTCGAATTATCAATACTTCTGTCCGATAGTATATGGGTTCGCGGTCCAGGCAGGGACCGTGACTCCGAGGGCAGTCGCGGTCTCGATCCCCTTCTTTGCGCTCGTGTTCGTCAACTTGCTCGATACCACCTGGGTCGACCGGGAAGCGGACGGCGCCGTCGGCAAGAACACCCTCGCGACGCGATTCCCGGCCACCCGGCTCCGGGCGCTGTACCTCCTCGGTGTCGGCGTCTGGCTGGGGTCGTTGCTCGTTCTCCGGGGGTCCATGCTCTCCGGCGAGGTCGTCCTCGCGAGCCTGCTCGTGGTGCCCTTTCTGCTCTGGGGTGCGCTGTGGTACACCCGCAGGCGGTCACCGTTCCCCAGCGTGGCCGCGATGGTGCTCACGGCCGTCGCACAGACCGTAGCGTGGCTGTGGGTGGCCGCCTGACGGAGGTCAATCACGTCACATGTCCGACCAGAGGCAGTGACCGCCGAGGCGTGATCTCCTCCTCGATCTGTGTCAGGACGACGACGACGCCCACGGCGGCGAGGGCGGCCCCGAAGGCGAACGGGACGAGAAAGCCCCAGGTGACGAGCACGCCCGACAGGAGCGGGCCGACGGCGACGCCGAACCCGAACGCCATCGTCAGCACGGACAGCGTCGATCCCGACGTCCCCTCCGACGCGAGGTCGCCCGCCAGCGCGAGGGAGGGGGCGAACACCATCGCCCCGCCGACGCCCTGGAGGAACCGTGCGAGAAACATCAGCCACGAACGCGAAACGAGCCCGTCCCATGCATACTTCTGAAGTCCGTGATACAACAGTGCGGGCTCGGGTCGAAGTACTGCTAGCGAGTCTTGCTCCGATGGCCGGAACCGATCGAAACAACTAATGAGGTGGTCACAGTACCCCTGATCAGCGGATGAGTCAGTACACAGTCGCTATTATTGGAACTGGGCCGGATCCGACGAATCCGACGGTTGAGGGGTTCGCTATGGGATACCGGCACGCCGAAGCGTATCGAAACGACGACCGCTGTCGTGTCGAAGCTTGCGCGGACATTGTTCGGGAAAACGCTGAGGCTTTCGCCCGCGAGTTCGACATTGATGACGACAGCGTCTTCGAAGAGTATGAGCAGATGCTCACGGCTGTCGAGCCCGACATCGTCAGCGTGACCGTCCCGCCGGCGATTCACGAAGATATTGTCGTTGGCTGCGCTCACAGCGGCGTCGCGCAGGCCGTCCATTGTGAGAAGCCCATGGCAGATACGTTGGCAAGCGCCCGCCGGATGGTCGACGTCTGCAAAGAAGAAGGTATCAAACTAACGTTCAACCGACAGCGCCGGTTCGGCCGCCCGTTCACAGAGGCGAAACAACTCCTCGATGACGGCGAAATCGGCGATTTTCAGCGGGTCGAGATCGCCTGGGGCGACTTCTTCGACACCGGTGCACACACCGTCGATCTGGCCGGGATGTTCGCTGATGACCGACCTGCCGAGTGGGTCATCACACAGTTAGACTACCGGGACGAAGACATCAGGTTCGGTGCCCACCAAGAAAATCAGATCTGGGCGCAGTGGCGCTACGATAACGGCGTCCACGGAGTCATGGCCACCGGTGAAGGTTCCTCGCTGATCGACGCTGCGATGCTCCTGCGAGGGGCAGAGGGAGCGATCCGAATCGATTGCGAAGACGGGCCAATGCTCGAAATTGAACGGGACGGCATCCGTGAAAAAATCGACGTCGGTGGCGAGACGATGCACGGCACGCCCGAAGACGGTGACCGACTCGGGTCGCGCTTCCACGATCGTGTGATCGGTGACGTCGTCGACGCACTTGAAAACAACGAGGAGTCCCAGCTTAGTGGCCGTATCGGACTCCAGACGGCCGAAATTCTCTTCGGCGGATACGAGTCTGTTAGGCGTAGAGGACGAGTCGACATTCCGGTAGATGTCGAAGATAACCCCCTCGAAGAGATGGTCGAATCTGGTGCGCTTTCACCGACTCCGATGGATTCCGACGATTAGCGTCGCGCAACCCGTTTAGCCGCACTCCCTGCTTTGTCCGGTGGAACCAAATCTTTCAATAGGGGTGCCGGCGATAATCGACCCGATGCCAGCCGAACTCGGCGTTCAGAGTTACACGTACCGGTCGTTCGATATCGAAACCTTGCCGGCCGAACTCGATTCGACTCCGGTGAGCGCCGTCGAGGTGTATCCAGGTCACCTCGGTCCCGACGACGATGCCGATTACGTCGAACGGGTTCGTGACAGCTTCGAGAGTGCCGGTATTCAGTTCTGCGGCGCCGGGGTATTCACCTTCGAGGAGCCAGACGATGTCCAAGCTCCTCTGGAGTTCGCTTCCGATATCGATGCCTCGTACGTAAGTGCGCACTTCGAGCCGGGAGACCACGAGACGATTCAAGAATTGATCGACGTTGCGGCCGAACTCGACCTATTCGTGGCGATTCACAATCACGGCCCCAGTGCGATCTATTCGACTGTCGAAGAGGTCCTCGGAGTTCTCGAAGCCTATCCTGACGCGACACACCTCGGAGCCTGCGTCGACACGGGGCACTTCTTCAGGTCCGGGCAGTCTCCGATGGAGACGATTCCCGCCCTTGGCGAACGAATCCACGCCGTTCACGTCAAAGATTTCCTCGATACAGAGACCGAGGTCGTTCCGGGCGATGGCAACCTGGACATTGCCGAGTTGCTCGATCTCTTGGAGGCACACGCATCTCTCTCCGCTCCGCTCGTCATCGAATATGAAGAGGACGAAACGAACCCCACGCCTGCGATCGCGACGACTTGCGAACGACTGTCGAACGTCTGATTCGCACTCCCGAACAGGACGATACTGGGGACCAGTCATACGGACTATCTAATTACTTCGTGCTGACTACTGAAACTAATCAGAAATGCTTGACTTATTGAGAAGAAGCACCCACTAAATCGGAGAACATCCATGTT
>JBDGQL010000216.1:0-6781 GCA_042219105.1 Karumarchaeum halophilus (SeqCode)
TCTGGCGAGCGAAAGCCGACGTCACGCAAGCGGAACTGGCCGAGGAGGTCGGGGTCTCGCGACAGACGATCAACGCTATCGAACGTGGTCGGTACGATCCCAGCCTCGAACTCGCGTTCGAGCTGGCCGACTACTTCGAGTGCCGAATCGAGGACATATTTCACTACGACCCCGAAGAGTGAGCGACTGGATCGGCGGCTGCTCTCCGACCGCTCGATCGCTATTCCTGCGGACGTGGCCTCGGAGTGTGCACGATCTCGGAGCCAGCCCGGCGTGCTGCACAGATCCTCTGCATGTATACTGTCGGACAGAGACATTGATAATCGAACCCCCGGGACGGGGGGCCTTCGAATTATCAATACTTCTGTCCGACAGTATACCCCGATCAGCCATCAACCCGGGCGAGCCACCGCGTCGGCTCCTCGATTTCCTCCTCCCGCGGTAGGTTCTCGGGGTCGTCCCAGACGACGCTTGCGCCCTCGACTCCGCGGGCGTCGATGACCGCGTCGAAAAACTCCTTGCCGCGCTCGTACTGGCGGCGCTTCATGCCGAGCCCGAGCACCCGCCGCAGGAGCGCGGCGATCGGCCCCCGGTTGCCCCGGCGCGCGTCGATCTTCGCCCGGAGATCGTCGTATTCTGCATCGAGAGCGCGGTCCATCACCGCCTCGGCGTACCCCTCGACGGCGGTCATCGCGACGTCGATCTCGCCGAACGCGGACCGGTCGAACCGGCCCTCGGACATTCGCTCCATTGCCTCCTGCATCCGGGTTTCGAGGTGATCGGAGAGCCACGGCGCGGCGCCGAACTCCGCCGCGTGAGTCACCTCGTGGACGACGATCCAGCGCCGGAAGCGCCCATACTCGGCGTCCAGGCCCTCGGCGATCTTCCGCACGTTCGGCCGGACGAAATACAGTTTCGGGTCTCCGTCCGCGAGCAGCAGGGGATCGTACTGTCCGAGGACGTTCCGGCCCAGAAAGGAGAGCATCGTCGCCATCGTCGCCGTGTTCGCCCGGCGCGTGAATCCCGGGAACGCGACGCGGCGATCCGCCAGCGGTTCCATCACGGTCCGGAACGTGTCGACGTTGGCCTCGATCCAGTGGTGGCGGTTCTGTATCGCGATCGTTTCGGGGACGTCGAAATCGATACCTGCGGCTTCGCGTACCGCCCTGCGGGCCACGCGAACATCCTCGGCGTACCCTTCGCGTTCGCCCGCATCGAGGTCGATCGATCCCGGGTCCGTCGCCGCGGTTGCTGCCTCGGTCGCCGCCGCCCAGTCGACCGTTCCCTCACCCGAGGCGCCGGCGATTGCTCCGACGCTATCCAGTATACTCACAGATTTGATTAGCGCCGCATGGTCAAAGCCCTTGTGCGGGCGACCGGAACCAACGTTACGACTTCTCGACCTCGAGTTCGTCCGTCCCGACTTCTGCGTCGTCGCCGGAGCGGAGATACCACCCAAGCACCGCGAGCCCCACCAAGACCGCGATCACGACGACGGGTGTGGGGTCGACTCCGTCCCCCGGGGTGGCTCCCGCTCCGTTCTCCTCGTCGTCGCTTTCCTCCTCCACCTCGCCGGCCGCGAAGGGCGCGTTGAACTCCGCGTCACCCAGATCGAGTTTGAGTATCGTCACATCCATACCTCATGTTTCGTGGGGCACGCACTTAGCGGTTCGCAAGAGCCCGTCCGGAGCGTGACGTTTCAGATCGGATCAACACACCCACCGATGGACGAACGCACGAACCCACTATCGACAGTATTACTACCGCAACGCGAGGTATCGAACACATGAGCCACGAGGAGTTTCCCACCGAGAACCCGGCGGTGGTCACCTGCGGGCTACCGTACGCGAACGGCGACCTGCACATCGGCCACCTCCGGACCTACGTCGGCGGCGACGTGTTCAGTCGCGCCCTGGAGACGCTTGGTCAGGAGACCGCCTTCGTCTGTGGATCCGACATGCACGGCACGCCGATCGCCGTCCAGGCGATACAGAAGAAAGTCGACCCCGAGGAGTTCGCCCTGGAGTGGCACGAACAGTACGAGGAAACCTTCCCGGCTTTCGATGTCGATTTCGACAACTACGGCCACACCCACGACGAGACGAACCGCGAACTCACCCACGAGATCGTCGAGGCCCTGGAGTCGGAGGGGTACGTCCACGAGGAGGAGATCAAGGTCGCCTGGGATCCGATCGAGGACCAGCCCCTCCCCGACAGGTACGTCGAGGGCTCCTGCCCGTACTGTGGTGAGCACGCCCGCGGCGACGAGTGCGACGAGGGGTGTGGCCGTCACCTCGAACCCGGCGAGATCGAGGACCCCGTCTCGACGATCTCGGGCAACCCCGCAGAGTACCGCGAGCGCGTCCACAAGTTCTTCGAGGTGTCGGAACTGTCGGAGTACCTCTCGGGCTTTCTCGACCGCCTGGAAGGCACCGCGAACGCCCGCAACCAGCCCCGCCAGTGGATCGAAGACGGCCTGCAGGACTGGTGTATCACCCGCGACCTGGACTGGGGATTCGACTACCCGGACATCTCCGGATCCGACGAGGACGCTGAGGCCAGCAGGACGAAGTCCCGCGCCGAGGAGGATCTGGTTCTGTACGTCTGGGTCGATGCGCCGATCGAGTACGTCTCCTCGACGAAGCAGTACACCGAGCGCGTCGGAGCCGACGTCTACGACTGGGAGGCGGCCTGGAAGGACGGGAGCGACGACGCGACGGCGGGCGGCGAAATCGTTCACATCATCGGGCGGGACATCATCCAACACCACACCATCTTCTGGCCCGCGATGTTGCGGGTCGCGGGATTCAACGAACCCAGGGCGGTCGTCGCCAGCGGATTCATGAGTCTCGACGGCGACGCGTTCTCGACCAGCCGCGACCGCGCGGTATGGGCCCGGGAGTATCTCGAGGAGGGATTCCATCCCGATCTCCTGCGGTACTACCTCACCACCGTCGGCGGGTTCCAGGACGACATCGACTTCTCCTGGGATCGCTTCCGGGAGCGGGTCAACGGCGAACTCGTCGGCAACGTCGGCAACTTCGCCTACCGGTCGCTTCTCTTTGCCCACCGCAACTACGGCGGCACGCCCGACGTCCCCGGGCGGCGCCCGGAGGCCAGCGAGACGGAGACCCGCGCTGCCGACGTCAGCAGGGAGGTCGAGACCCGCATCGAGGAGGCGGTCGGGGAGTTCCGTGCCGGGATCAACGGGTACTCCACGCGGAAGGCCACACAGGCCGGTGTCGAACTCGCGGGCTTCGGAAACGAGTACATCCAGCGCAACGAGCCCTGGAACCTCCTCGACGACGATCCGGACGCGGCCGCGCAGGTCATCCGTGACTGCGTGCAGATCGCAAAAGCCGTTGCCGTCCTCCTCTCGCCGGTGCTCTCGGGGAAAACCGAAGAGCTGTGGAGCCAGCTCGGCGAATCCGGGTCGGTCCACGACGCGGGGGTCGACGCCGTGCTCGAAGCGCCGCCCGGCGAGTTCGACGCGCCCGAAGAACTGTTCGAGCCCATCGAGGACGACCGCGTCGCGGGGCTCAACGAGAAACTCGAAAAGCGCGTCGCGGCGGCAACTGGAGACGATAATGAGGAGGCCGGCGAGGAAGAAACGACCCCGACGGATCTCGAACCCATCGCGGACGACCGGGTTTCCTTCGGGGCGTTCCAGGAACTGGACCTCCGGATCGCGGAGATCCTGACGGCGGAGCCGATCGAGGGTGCTGACGACCTCCTGCGCCTGGAGGTCGACCTGGGCGTCGAAAAGCGCCAGCTGGTTGCGGGCCTCCGGGGACTCCACGACGTCGAAGACCTGCCGGGCACGCGAATCGTCGTCGTCGCCAACCTCGAAAGGGCGGAACTGTTCGGCGTCGAGTCAAACGGCATGTTGCTTGCTGCCGGCGAGGACGCCGACTTGCTGACGACCCACGAGAACAGCCCGCCGGGCACGAAAGTGGAGTGATATTCATCGAGTCGTGACCGACAGTATCAGTCTTCCCGGACTTCGACCGTACCGGTCATGCCGGCGTTCTCCTGTGGGACACAGAAGAACTCGTACGTACCGGGCGTGTCGAAGACGTGTTCGTAGGACTCGCCGCTCTCGATCCCGCCCGCCGGGTAGGCCTCGCGTGCGGCCTCCTCGGAGTCGAACCTGCCGGAGGCGAAGTACTCGACGCCGCGGGGCATCGTCTCCTCGTAGGCCGTGACGGTGAACGTGAGGCTCCCCTCGTTTTCCCACCGCACGGCGTCACCTGGTGCGATGGTAACCGTCTCGGGCTCGAAGGCGAGGTCGTCGGTCATCGCCACGCGCTCTACGGACGGATCTCGCGGTGCCCCGCCCCGTCCGGAGGCTCCGGCGGCGCCGCCGTTTGCCGTCGAGCGCTCGCGGGAGCGGCGTGTCGTGCTCCCGGACTCCGTGGCTGTCTCCGGATTCATGTCGTCAGGACCTCGGGTGGCGAACCAGACGTACCCGCCGAGTCCACCGAACACGACGGGATAGATGATCCCGGCGACCAGGACCGCCCCGAGAAAGTCGATTCCGCCGAAGATGATGCGGGGTTCACGGAATCGAACGATCGAGGCGACGATTGTGACGAGCGGGAGATACCCCAGCACGACCGCCGATCCGGAGGTGACGGCCGTCTCCGGGGTCGGCGCCGTGTCACCCGAGAGTTCGTTGATCAGAATGCCCCCGAGCGCTAGCAGGACAACGGGCACGAGGAAAAAGAGAATCGGGGGCACCGGCTGTCCCGCGAGGATTATCTCGGCTTCCTCACCCCCGAACACGCCGACCGTGAGCGTGTCGCCCGTCACCTCATCGAGCAGGACGTTCCGCCTGCGCGAGAGGGCCGGCCGCCGCTGGAACCCGGCGAGGATGTCCACGAAGTGGGCGTTGTAGAACACGCCGGCCGCGGAGTTGAACGGGTCTATCGTCTCCGTCAGCGGGAACTGCTGGACGTCGACGGTTCCTCCATCGCTCGGGTTGAATTCGCTCTCGGTGAGCGTCTCGTTGACCACCTCTTCGGGGGGGTAGGCCCGGGGATTGGCGATTGACCCGGGAAGAAACATGGCGAGAAAGCCGACGACGTACGCGGCGACGCCGGCAAGCACGCCGAGACGCAGTTGTGAACGATGGATGTCCACGTTCAGGTCGTCTGCCATACGCTGTGGGTTGATACTATACGGGTCGACAGAAGTCCTGATAGATATTCGCCGGGTACGGTGGAGGCTAATTCTATCAACAGTTCTGTCGACCCGTATATCGGCTGTGACTCGATGGAGATATTCGTCACCCCGGGGTGGCGAATTCCTCCACGAACTTACAGCCGACAGTATGAGGCGGGGACAATTATAGCTGGCGTCCTCCATATTGCTCCCGGATCTCGTGTCGTGGTCCCACGCGCCGGACGACGTTCCGTGGGGGTGCATCGAACGTCTCCGACTGGAGGATGCCAGCGAGGTGTTCCAGCGTGTCTACGAGGCGCGGTCCCGGACGGTTGACGTGATGGTGTCCGTCCATGGCGTACACCGCCCCCTCCTTCGTGGCGGTCAGTTCGTCGAACCCGTCCCGGTCGGTGAGTTCTCCGATGTGTTCGACGGTGCGTTCGAGCGGGAACCCACAGGGTGCGGCGACCAGCACTTCGGGGTCGTACGCGCGCAAGTCGTCGAAGGGGCGCGGACGGGAGCGCTCGCCTGGATCGGCCATCCCGTACCTGCCGCCAGCCGTCTCAACCATCCCCGGGATCCAGTGGCCGGCGATCATCACGGGGTCCATCCAGTCCAGAACGGCCACGCGGCGCCCGTCGGCGGTCACACGCTGACGCACCGTCCGGACCCGATCCCGGAGGGTCGCGACAAGTTCGGTCGCCCGTTTTTCGTTGCCGGTTTGGCTTCCGATCCGCAAAACGTCCTCGAAGACGTCATCCAGTTCGTGGGGATGTACCGTCAGGACGTCCGCGTCGAGACCGAGGTTCTCGACGGCCGTTCTCACGAGCTGGTCGTCGATCGCACAGACGTCACAGACGCCCTGGGTGAGGATCAGGTCCGGATCGGCTTCGCGCAGGACGCCCTCGCGGAGCCGGTAGATGCCGCCCTCCGATTCGGCGCTCGCGACCTGCTCGTTTACCCTCTCGCTTGCCGCGTCCGGGTCGATCCGGCTCTCGTTGGCCGCCGGTCGTCCCTGGGCCGCGGGCGGGTAATCACACTCGTGTGAGACTGCGACCGGTTCGACGCCGAGGGCGTACAGTATCTCGGTTGCGGAGGGCAGCAGGGAAACCACACGCATGGTCGGTCGTCGGAGCCCGCCGGTCAAAGGTTTGCCGGAGGACGGAAGGAGCCCCGCCGAGACGAATGAGTTATACGCGCCGTGTGAGGAACGTTTACTGATGCGGGAATTCGGGGCAGATGACTCTCCGGAGCTCCAGACGGTTCTCGACGCACTCGATGATCCCGACTGCCGGACGATCGTGAAACGGCTGACCGATCCCATGACCGCAAGCGACATATCGGAAGCGACTGACGTGCCGCTGTCGACGACGTACCGGAAGCTCGAACTGCTGACGGAGGCGTCGATCCTCGAGGAGCGCACGGAGATCCGGGAGGGTGGCCACCACACCACGAGGTACGTCCTCGACTTCGAGTCCCTCCGGATCGCACTCTCGGACGATCAGGAGTTCGAAGTGTCGATCACGCGTCCCACACGCACCGCCGACGAACAGCTCTCACAGCTCTGGTCGGAAGTTCGCAAGGAAACCTGACATGCCACACCTGAACTTCGTCGTCG
>JBDGQL010000216.1:6881-11510 GCA_042219105.1 Karumarchaeum halophilus (SeqCode)
GGGTTGCTCGCGCGCGCACAGCCACGAATCACCGCCCGCACCGTGGTCGCACTCACGCCCTGGATGGTCGCCGGGGCGGCGCTCCACGCCCTGTTCCAGCTTGAGGCCGTCCCGGAGGCGGTCATGCCACTTTTCGGGACCCCCGCCGTGTACTTCGCGACGTTCGTCGTCGCGGGAGCCATGTGGGTCATCGCGGTCCGTGCGAAGCCGGAACGCGTTCCGCAGGTGCTCGGGGCCGCCGGGATCGTCGCCGCCCTCGCGGCCACGGTCACAGTGATCGTGGAGGGTGGGATCGATGGGCCGGGGCCGCCTCTCGCGAGCGTCGCCATCGCGCTCGGGCTCACCGGCGCCTGCTGGGCCGGACTGAAACTGACCGTCCCGCGGTCGGTAACTGCGACCGGGTCCGCCGGGGTGCTCGTGGTCTTCGCCCACGCACTCGATGGCGCCTCGACGGCCATCGGTATCGACGTTCTGGGTCGGGGCGAACGGTCGCCGCTCTCGGCCGCGATCCTGGATTTCGCGGCGACGCTTCCCACGGCCGATGCCCTCGGCGCCGGCTGGCTGTTCGTTCTCGTGAAACTCGGGCTCGCGATGGCCATCGTCCACCTGTTCGCCGAGTACGTCCGCGAGGACCCCCGTCAGGCATTCATACTTCTGGCACTCATTGTCGCCGTCGGGCTCGGCCCGGGTAGCCAGAACGTCCTCCTGTTTGCCGTCACCTAGTTTTCTGGGTCGCGCTCGCGTAGTCCGGGTGGATGAAGAACGTCACCTTGTCACTGCGGGTCCGAAGAAGATACGTCCGCTTGTGGTAGTTCGGGAGTTCCTCTTCGACGGCGCTGGCATCGTCATCCTTGGAGATGATGACCGGCGGAGCCTCGCTCCCGGAGACGAACTCCTCCAGGGCTGTCTCGTCGTACGCACAGTCCGCCGTTGACCCAGTCACGTTGACGTACCAGTGTAGCGGGAGCGCGTTCCCGATGTTCGAACACCGCGGGTAGAGCCCCCCGCGAGAGCGCCGATCGGGGTCCCGGTTGATCCCGTCGCCGTAAAACAGCACGTCCGTCCCCTCGTTGGCCGCCGCAGCCCTCCGCATGTCCTTGATTGCCGGACGCATATCGCCGAGGTCGTTGGTGCCCGGTTGCGCGTACTGGACGAGACTGTTTTTGTCAGCCGCGTCGTTCATGTACACCCCGGTCACGAGCCCGACCCCGACGGAGCCGACGACGACGAGGAACACGATCGCTACGATGCTGTAGGCAGCGAGGTCGGCGTTACTGTAGGCTTCGGTACGCCAGCTACGTGGCTGGCGGCGATAGAACACTCCGAGACCGACGCCGGCGGGGAGCGCGAGCGGGAGGACCGCGTTGACCGTGATCCAGGCCCCGTAGATGTCGGTTCCCAGCGGGTAGCCGAAGATGCTGGCGAACCCCCAGGCGAATGCGGCGACGACGACGTATCGCGGTTCGCGTGATCCGAACAGTTCGACGATGGCGCCGATGAAGGAGAGCACGAGGATCGGGGCCGCGTACTGGCCTACCGTCTCGAGGAACCGTCCGAAAAACTCGATGTACTTCTCCCTCTTTTTGTCCTCCGCGCCGCCGAACCAGTACTCGTACCCCTCGGTGAAGTCGTTGACGGTGACCTCGTACAGCCGCCCGACCGAATCGAAAACCGTCGAGAACCCGCCCGTGTCGAACTTCGTGAACAGGTCGACGAACGCGGTCACGAGGTTCCCGAACGGCTTCCAGAAGCCGGGTCCGGCGGAGTCGCCCGCCCGCGGTGAATAAAAGAAGAACGCGATCCCGACAAAGATTACGAGCGCCAGGAAAACGTGTCCGAGAACGCCGTAGGGCCCCCTGTCGGTGAAGACGCCGTACACGATCGCGACGGCGATGAAGATAGCCACGACCAGGTACGCGAGCGGGTCAAGCGACGTCGACGGGAAGAGGGTACCGGTGGAGCGGAATATGAAGAAAAGCGCCGCGGTGAATGCCATGCCGCCCAGGGAGACGAGCGCCGATCGCGTGAACACGTACCCCCGGACGTACCGGCTCCACAGCCTGCTGACGACGCTCCGCCCGGACCCCCGCACGAGGACGTGGTAAGCGATCACCACACCGGCGCCGAGCCACGTGATGTAGTAGGCGACTGCGTTCTCCTTCGCCGCGAGCATCAGAGCGGCGACGGCGACGGCCCCGTGGACGTACCGCGGCTTCCGCGTGTCGTAGAACCGCACCAGCAGCCCGAAGGCGACGAATCCGAACGCCGCGACGGGGAGCGTGCTCCGGAAAAAGCGCGAGTAGTACACCAGCACGGGATTGAACCCGAGAAAGAAGGCGACGGCAACCAGTTCGGCGTCCCGGAGGTGTTCGCGGTACAGAAACACGGAAAGCGGGAGCAGGCCGCCGATGATCGCTATCGGGAGCCGCATCGTGAAGTCGTTCGCTCCGACGACTTCGAACAGCCACCGGTTTACGTGCTGGACGAGCGGCCCGTGGATGATGTATCGGTAACTGATCTCGCCGGTGTTCATGTAGTTGATCGCCCACCACCCGACCCGACCCTCGTCGAAGTGGGCGATCCGGTCGCCCAAAAAGAGGAGACGGGCGAGGAACGCGGCGGTCGTGATGGCGAGCACGGCGGCCAGCGTCCGGTTCTCCGCGACGAACGCCCGGAGATCCGGCGGCGTCACCCCGCCCTCGATGTCCGGGGGCTCGGCGTCCGATGACTCGGCGTCCGACGACCCGGCGTCCGGCGGTCCCATGGGCGTGAGTGGCGGGATGAGGGGTAAAAAGCGTCCCGAAGACGCACAAAGCCGCTTTACCAATCCAGTTCACGAAGCTCCGAGGCGAGGCGGTCGATCTCGTCTTCGGTGTTGAACGCGTGGACCGACGCCCGCACGCAAGCCGGGTCGGGGATCGACCGGACGACGATTCCGTCCGCACGCAGGCTCTCGACGGCTCCCTTCGGGTCCGCCACGTCGACCGACACCAGCCCGGACTCGTAGTCGCGAGGGCTCAAAAGCCGGTCGCCGCCAACTTTGGACTTGAGCCGGTCCGTGAGGCGCTCGATCCTGTCCCGGATTGTTCCGATCCCGACCGCCTCCATCGTCTCGATTGCGGCCTCCAGACCCCGGTACACCGCGACGGGAGTCGTGGTGAGTTCGAACATGCCGGCGTCGTCAGTGTAGGCGTACCCCTTCGAGGACATGTCCTCGACGCCGCGAGGGCCGATCCACGTCGGCCGGAGTGCCCGCCGCCCCGCATCTGAGAGCCACAGAAAGCCCGTCCCCCAGGGGCCCAGCAGCCACTTGTGGCCGCTCCCGACGACGAAATCGGCACCCCACTCCCCGACGTCGACGGGGTACTGACCGGGGGCCTGCACCGCGTCGACCAGGACGAGCGTGTCCGTCTTCGCTCCGATCTCCGCGACCTCCCGAACCGGCAGGCGAGTGCCGTAGTTCCAGGCAACTGCGGAGAGACACACCAGCCGTGCGTCCTCCATCGCGGCCGCGAAGTCGTCGGGATCAAACCGGCCCCGGTCGCCCTCGACGATCTCGGTTTCGATCCCGTGGGTGTCTTCGAGGCGGTCCCACGGGAGCCGACCCGAGGGGTGTTCGACATCGGTCCGGACGACCCTGTCGCCGGGTTCCCAGTCGATCGAGGAGGCGATCAGGTTGATGCCGTGGGTGGTGCTCTCGGTGAGGGTCACCTCCTCCGGGGTGGCGCCGACGAACGCGGCGACCGTCTCCCGGGCCTCCTCGAACGCCTCGAAGCCGGCTGGATAGAACCCCTCGCCGGCCGGCGCCTCGAACTCGTGGTAGGCCTGGAACTTCGAAACCGCTTCGACGGCGGGCCGAGTGCTCGGTCCGCTCGCGCCCGTATTGAAGTACGCTACCTCCTCGGTCACGGGAATATCGTCCCGAAGCACCTCAGGATCCATCATGAAAAATTCGGGTAGGGTTGGCTATAGGTGTTGGGTCGATCGCATAATGACTTCCGACAGTATTATCGTTTGATCTCGAAACGCGCCCCACCGGTTTCGGATTCGGTCACGTCCAAGCGCCAGTCATGGGTTTTGACGATCTCCGAGATGATCGAGAGACCGAGTCCAGTACCGTCCTCGCTCGTCGTGTATCCGTCCTCAAAAATAGCCTCGCGGTTTTCTTCGGGGATACCCACTCCATCGTCTGCGATGAAGAATCCATGGATACTGCCGTTATACGGGTCGACGGAACTGTCGATAGAATGAGCCTCCGCCGTATACTGTCGGACAGAAGTATTGATAATTCGAAGGCCCCCCGTCCTGGGGGTTCGATTATCACTGTCTCTGTCCGACAGTATACCCGGCGAATATCTATCAGGACTTCCGTCGACCCGTGTATCCCCGTGAAGAGCACCAACCTGAATCAGTTCGACATCACCGCCATGTTCGATAGCGTTGCGGAAAACGTTCTCGAACAGTTGGATCAGACGGGCAGGGTCACCTTCCAGGGAGAAATCACAGTCCGTCTCCAGCCTCACGTCGTTCGTATACTGTCGGACAGAGACATTGATAATCGAACCCCCAGGACGGGGGGGCCTTCGAATTATCAATACTTCTGTCCGACAGTATATCGACGTGGCCCCA
>JBDGQL010000103.1:0-11510 GCA_042219105.1 Karumarchaeum halophilus (SeqCode)
TGACGCGCTTCACCCACGGGCACGGTGGCCCGTGGTACTCGCGCTGGTTCTTCTTGTAGACCCCAAGGAGGACTGCCCCCGCACCGGCAATCAGCCCCAGACTTCCCAGCGGCACAGTAATTGACGGAAACGGCGCGCCCTTGTGCGTCGTGTACCCGACCGCGGATTCGAGATCACGCAGGTTCCCGAGCGCGAGATAGCCAATGACGATGGCGAACAGCGCACGACCCAGGACGAACGCAGCGGCGGCGGGCGTTGATTCGAACATCGTCCCTCCTCACCCCCGTTCGGGGTCGGGATGGGTTGCGAACTGTGCGTCTGCATCGATCCCCCGCGGTGGCGGGTGGTGTCGGTCGATGACATCGCTGCATCCTGAGAGAGACCGTACTGCCACAAATACCTAAGACAGGTTACACTATATCAGGTGTGGTCCGGTAAATCAGATCCGCTCCGCCCTGTCGGGCGCGATACTGTTGCTCTCGGGGGGATCCAAACGAATCAGGGCTTCCGTCGACCCGTAGGGTCCGTTTCTACACCACCACCGGAAATTTATAATGTGAACCCACACATACGAAATCAGGACACGCCAGTCCGCCTGGATTCGGATGGTAGGGACACACGTTCCGGATGAAGCGATCGAACAGGCGCGCAAGACACTCCGTGGGAGCGTCCTCGAACCTGGAGGGGAGGCATACGATGAGGCGCGACGAGTCTGGAACGCCATGATCGACCACAGTCCCGATCTCGTTGTGCGGCCGACGGGCACTGCGGACGTGCTCGGGGCTGTGAACGTCGCGCGCGAATACGACCTCACTGTATCGGTGAAGGGCGGCGGCCACCACGTTTCGGGCACAGCAGTCCCCGAGGAGGGGCTGTTACTCGACCTCGGAGAGATGGACGCGGTCGATGTCGATCCAGATGGACGTATCGCTCGCGTGCAGGCTGGAGCAACGTGGGGTGACGTGGATCACGAGACACAGGCGTTCGGGTTAGCGGTTCCCGGTGGCCAGGACCCGAACATCGGCGTTGCCGGATTGACCCTCGGTGGCGGTGTCGGGTGGCTCAGTCGCAAGTACGGGCTGACCTGCGACAACGTTCGCGCAGTCGAACTGGTGACGGCTGAGGGTGAACTCGTCCGCGCAAGCGAGAACGAACACGCGGATCTGTTCTGGGGGCTCCGGGGCGGTGGCGGACGGTTCGGTGTCGTGACGGCCTTCGAGTACCATCTTCACGAGGTCGGTCCCGAGATCCTGGCCGGTTCGCTCGCGTATCCGCTTGCGGACGCGCCGCAGGTCGCCCGCCACTACCGTGAGTTCATCGCAGACGCGCCCCGGGAAGTTCGGGTGCTGTACGGGATCATGGCACTGCCGCCCGCCTCTCACTTCCCCGAAGACCGACACGGCGACCGCTCGGTGATGCTCGTGGTCTGCTATGCTGGACCACCGGAAGAGGGCCAACCGGTGGTCGAACCGCTCAGGTCGTTCGGAGAGCCGTTGGTGGACTCGATACAGGAGCGAAGCTACACCCAATTCCAGCGTGCAGGGGAGAGTCAGGGTTCAGTCCGCACCTATCTGCGAAGCCAGTATCTCGAGTCACTGACCGACGACGCGATCAGTACGATTCGGACACACGGCACTGACGGTCCATCCAGTGGGACGACGGTGTTCGTTTCGCCTCGTAGTGGTGCAGAAACCTCCCCTGACGCTGACGCGACTGCGTATCCACACCGTGACGCAACCCATCACGTCCTCGTCGAGGCGCGGTGGGAGGACCCGACTGTGGATGAAGCCCACATCGAGTGGGTGCGAGAGTTCCACGAAGCGCTCGAACCGCACACGACTGACGACGTGGCGATGAACTTCCTGACCGAAGACGAGCCCGGGGATCGCCGCAGGGCGGCATATGGGACACACTACGAACGGTTACAGAGACTACAGCGTGAGTGGGATCCGGACGGTCGATTCCGGATGACACAGTCGATTGACCCCGGCACGTACAGCAGCGATTGACGATGATTACTCTCGTCTCTTACCGCCGATCGCCGCCAAGGGGGGTGACGATTGGCGGTAAACACTGAGAGTAGTCGTCATGAAACTGTGTTTACACGGTCTACGGAAATATCAATAGACGAGTTGTGCGTCACCCCTCACCGATTTCGAACAGGTCATCGGCTGATAACGAATATCGGTGCGCGTGTGTTTCTGCCGAGTCGATCCGGGATTGAACTGCCGAAGAACCGCTGAAACAGTGATCGTTCGGAGTCACCGATAACGACGAGTTCGAACCGCTCAGTCAGGGCTGTTACGATGGCCACAACGTCGTCGCCAGTTTCAATCCGGGTTTCGACTCGAATTCCATCGAGTGTGTCGGCGTAGTCTTCGAGACGATTCTCGGCAGTACGTTTGCGGCCTGTGTCTGCGTCTTCTGGAACAACAGTCAGAAGCGTGATCGAGGCGTCCCAGCTTGACGCGAGATTTCCGGCAAGCCCGAGTACGGCGTCGGTGTTGGGTCCACCAGCAACTGGCACAAGAATGTCATCGATGGATCGGTGGGTCGAAGGACCAAAGCGGTCAACCGTTACATCGCCATCTAAGCCATCCAAATCGTCGAAACCGAGTTCGTGACGCGTCATCACGTCTCGGTTGGTGGCTTGACATTGGTGGGACTGCAGTAGTGAGTCTTGGTCGACGCGGTTGCTGATCAATGCAACAGGGATTCTCCCCCGAATATCGGCTGTAGCGGTGGTCATTTCGGGATGGGCATGCGACTGACTTGATTACTCGCCTGGCCAGAGCCCGGCGACGGTCTTTATCGCTCACGGCTGATACTGTCGGCTGTGACTCGATGGAGATATTCGACACCCCGGGGTGGCGAATTCCTCCACGAACTTACAGCCGACAGTATGAGCGAGAACCAATTCATACGGATTACGAGGCCGGGCGGAATAAGGATTCTGGCCTCGACGATCGAAGTCAACCCTGACGTCGACGATTGCCTCCCGAAGCGGCGATGTACCGGCGGAAACCGAAAGTGTATAAACCAGACGGAGGATTTGCTTCGTCATGACCCAGACAGCAATCAACCTCTACACCGTGCGCGAGCTTGAAGAACCGATGCTCGATATCGTGGACCGCGTCGCTGACGCGGGATACGACGGCGTCCAGATATCCGGTGGGTTCCAGGACGCGACCCCCGAGGAAGTGTCCGAGCGGATTGAGGAACGCGGTCTTGACGTGCCACCGGCGCACATCGGCGTCGAAGTCCTGGAAGACGATCTCGAAGCAACGCTCGTGGATTTCAAGGACACGCTCCGTACGCCCGGCGCCGTCGTGCCGAGCCTCAGCAGGGGATATTTTGATTCCGCACACGCGGTCGACCGGGCGGCCGAGCGGCTCGCCGCTCTCGCCGACGAACTGTCCACCCACGGCTGGGACCTGCACTATCACAACCACGCCCGCGAGTTCACCGACCTCGGCGACGAGAGCGCCCTCGAGCGACTCATCCGCCAGGTCGAGGACGTGGGAATCGAACTCGACGTCGGCTGGGCGCTTGTCGGCGGCGCCGATCCCATCCAACTCATCCGCGAGTACGGTGACAGCATTGACCTCCTGCACATGAAAGACATGGACGTCAGCGAGGAGGACTTCCGCGAGATCGGAGAGGGCGACGTCGATATGGCGGCCTGTGCTGACGCGGGCCGCGACGTCGGCGTCGACTGGCTCATCTACGAACATGACGATCCCGCAGATCCCGCCGCATCCATCGACGCCGGCGCCGCCTTCCTGAACGATCTGTAATATCCGCCGGGCGCGCCCCGGAGCGACTGACACGGGATCCTCGACGTCGGAGGGGATGGTATCGTAACCGGTATACTCCTCAAGCCAGTTCTCGGGGCCATGGATTCGGTCACAATCGGAGTCGTTGGTCTTGGGGGCATGGGAGGCATGCACGCGGGTAACGCGATCGCACACGGAGCCGACGTCGTAGCCGGGGCCGACGTCGTCGAAGACGCCCGCGAGTCCTTCGAACCGGAGTACGGCGCCGAGACCTACGAGGCTTACGAGGCGATGTACGACGCGGTCGACCCGGACGCGGTCGCGATCACGACACCGAACGCGTTCCACGAACCCGCCGCCACGGCAGCGCTCGAGCGCGATATCGACGTACTCTGTGAGAAACCTCTCGCAGATACCCTCGAGGCCGCCGAATCGATCGTCGAGGCCGAAGCCGAAAGCGATGCCTTCTGCATGGTCGGCTTCCACGAGCGCTACTCCCTCGTCGGCGAACTGTTCCCGAAGCACCGCGAGGCTGGGCGCTTTGGGGACATACGGCACATCGAAGTGAACTACATCCGCCGGCGTGGAATCCCGGGTGTTGGCTCGTGGTTCACGAGCAAGGACCTCGCGGGCGGCGGCGCCCTGATCGACATCGGCGTGCACGCGATCGACTTTGGACTGTACCTGGCGGGATACCCGGACATCGAAGAGGTTTCCGGCGTCGCGCGCACCGACTTCGGCACCAGGGAGAACTACGCCGACCCCGACAACATGTCGGACCAATGGACGACGGACGGCGTAACGTTCGACGTCGATGATTCGGTGAACGCGTTCATCCGCTGTGCGAACGGTACCACGATCGTTCTCGACGCTGCCTGGGCAACGAACCGCGAGGACTCCCAGGAGGTCATCGTCCGGGGCACCGAGGCAGGCGCCCGCGGTCGGATCGGCGGCGAGGACCTCGAGATTTACGAGACGGACACGACCGTGACCGATCACTACCTAAACACGGCGGTCGAGGGCAACGTTGACGTCCACGGGCACGAAGCCGAAATGATCGAGTTTCTGGAAGGCGTCGAGGCTGGCGAGGCTCCTGATATGAACACGATCGAGCAGGCCCTCGAAGTCCAGCGCGTCATCGACGCGATCTACCACTCCAGCGACGAGGGCCAGGCGGTCCGGCTGTAGCCCACGGCGCGCTTTCGGGGTCGGTTCGCGCCCGGTGGCAGCGAACGGCGATCGCTGATATCGCGGCCGCTTTATGACCGAAACCCTAAAACCGCCGATATCGATCGGCCAAGAATCGTTCACGAAGTGAATGGGCCACCGCGGTGTGACACCTCGTGTGCGACTCACTCGAACCGAGCTTCGTCGACCGCCTCGCGAACGTCCCCGGCGTCGGCCAGCCCGACGAGTTTCTCGCTGTCGTTTCTGGTCCGCAGGCGCAGTCGTTCGAGTGTGAGTCCCGGAACCCGGTCGAGAAACGCCACCGAGATTTCCGTCTCGGTGATCTCGTCCGGTTCGACACGCCACTGTGACGTCTCTAATAGTCGGTCGTACGCGACCACACAGTCGTCGTACAGTCGGTACTCCAGATGCCCGTACCGGAGGTCGGTCTCGATTCCGATAACAATAGCGCCAATCGACGCGACCGTAATGAGTATCCCGGCGGCGATGATGACCCCGGCGGTTCCATCCACGACGAACCAGGCGAACAAACAAAGAGACAGGTACAACAACCCATCGCGATCACTGAAGACTCGACCGGGACTCGTCAGCATTCGAGCGCAGACGACGCTCGGTCGATGCACCTCCCACCTCGCCCGCGGCTCTCCGTCGCCCAACGGAACGGACTCTCGCTCGCCGATCTGTGCGTCGCGCTCAAGCCCCTCGGGGAGGTATCGCTCGCTCACCCCGAACTCCCCGGCTGCGTCCACGGCGGTTCGTCCGATCACGACGGCGGCGAACACCGGTTCACGAACGGCAGCGAGGTTCCCGTCGCTGAGGAACAGGCCGGCGAAAAAGACCAGTAGGAACAGGATCGGCCCGAGGACCTGCCTGGGACCGACGATAGCACGCGCCGAGAGGTCCTGGTACGGTCTGTTCTGGACGTTCGAGACGAACGTCGCCAGCCCCCCGACGGCGATTCCCGTTGCTCCGAACAGAAGCTCCAGGAGGCGCCCCGGTGAATCGACCGGCGCTCCGAGAAGAATCTCCAGCGGAGGGGCCGACAGGTCCACCCGACCGCCGAGTGCGACGATCTGCGTTCCGATGAGCCCCCAGACTGCGAGCGCGACGAACGCACCCGTGACAACCGTGGGAACGGTTCGTGGGTATATTGGTGGAAGTGGCCCGGGCATTGCGATCCCGCCGCGTTTCTCCCGGAGCGTTCCAAATGGCGGTGTGAGCATTCGCCCCTCCTCGCTGTTCGGGCGGCCCGCGAACGTCGCCTCGATGGACTGCCGAACGACGGTTACGCCTACTTCGAGCCAGTAGAACAGGAGGACCGACCGGAGTCGCCAGTCGAATACGACGACGCCCACGACTGGCACGAGTAGCGTCGTCGCCGGGCGAACCAGTCGTTTGCGATCGCCGATCATCGCGGTCGTGTCATCTCGTCACCTCGAGGAACACGTCCTTGAGGGTGTTTCAATCGTTCGTTTCGACGCGATCTTTGAGATCGTTCGGTGGACCCTCGGTGACCAGTCTTCCGTCGTACAGGATCCCGACGTCGGTGGCGAGTTCCTCGACGACCGGCAGGATGTGCGTCGAGAGGACGACCGTGGTTCCGCCGTCGGCGAGGTCGGTGATCGTCTCCCGAACTGTTCTGGCCGCGCGGGGGTCGAGGCCGGAGGTCGGTTCGTCGAGGAAGACGACGTCCGGCTGGTGCATGATCGCCTGGATGATCCCGGTTTTCCGGCGCATTCCCTTGGAGTAGGTGACGATGCGGTCGTCGGCGTCGTCGGTCAGATCGAAGCGATCCAGCAGCGTCTCTATCCGCGACTCGATTTGATCAGGTGCCATACCCCGGAGCCCACCGTGGTATACTGTCGGACAGAAGTATTGATAATTCGAAGGCCCCCCGTCCCGGGGGTTCGATTATCAATGTCTCTGTCCGACAGTATACTCCAGTTGCTCGCGCGCGGTGAACTCCTCGTGGATCGGCGGCGATTCGGGTAGATATCCGATGTGCTGGATGAGGGTCTCGCGGTCGGTCACCGACGCACCAGCGACGTGTCCGGAGCCACCGGTCGGGGGGAGCAACCCCGTGAGCATCCGGATCGTCGTCGTTTTTCCCGCTCCATTTGGGCCGAGAAGGCCGTATATCGAGCCACGTTCGACCCCGATGTTCAGACTCTCGACGGCCGTCGTGTCGCCGTACTCTTTGCGCAGTCCGTCCGTGACGATCGCCGTCTCGTCGTTACGTGTCGTTTCAACGTCCGGTTCATCCGGTCTGAGTGTCCCGTTCGTATCGTGTGTGGGTGTCCCGTTCGTATCGTGTGTCATTGTGTTTTTCACCGGATCTGGTAGTTGTTCTTCAACCGAGTTGGTACTCCTGGAACCGTGTGACTGCTCTCTCGAACGCCGTGTGCGTGACGGCGATGACCAGAAGCAGTGTGAGTACGAGCGACCCACCCTGAACGACGCTGGCAGGTGCGCCCAGCGCCACGATTGGCTCGTAGACAGGCGGTGCGTTCCCGAGAAACGCCGGGGCGACTGGGAGCGATACGACGGCGAATATCGAGCCGAGTCGAACGAACCCGTCGATTCCCTGAACGGCATACACCGGAATCTCGGTGAAAAAAGACGGGGTGGGGACCAGCTTGTCGGGGTCGACACGCAGTCCGATCGCGAGCGCGACCGCCGCCGTACACCCACACGACGCGATGCCGACCAGAGTGATCAACAGCGTCCACGTGGGTTCGACGACGCTCACCATCCCCAGCGGAATTGTGATGACTGAGACGAGTGGGGCACCGACGAGCAGTGCAGAGAGGAACAGTCCGCCGACGAACTGTCTTCCGCTGACCGTCGTGAACAGCATCGGCAGCGTGCGGTACTCCGTTCCGATCGGGTCAGAAGCAAAGGCGATCCCGACTGCCATACCGAGTGCAACCGCAACCAGCAACAGCGTGCCGTTCGGGCCGCCAAAGAGAAGTAGCGGGAGGCTGATGACGCCGAAGAACAGGAGTACGTATCCGGTGGAGAGTAATCCTCGCGGCGTCCGTCGCTCCATGAGCCACCGCTCTCGCGTGACGGTGCGCACGGGCCGGGAGACGTAGTCCCCGAGAAGCCGGTCCATCCACCCGTCTCCGACCAGGGAGTGCGAACCGGAGGTGCCTGTACTGGTCGGCGTGGTCTCCCAGAGTCGCCGAAGGAGTCCTGTCGTTGCGACCGCCAGAACCGGAACCGAGCCGATAACGACGCCCACGATAGCCAGTGCGTGCTGTGGCGAGGCGAACGGGCTGTCGGGCCATCCGACAAAGGCCAGGTCGACGAACCACGCCAGCGGCAGGGCTCCGAACACCGCGGAAAGCGACGCGATCGGAAGCGACACGTCCTGCAGTACGATTGCCCCAATCATGAGCGGTATCCAGCCGAACACGACGAGTAGATCCCTGTAGGTGTGGGCTCTCGTGACCCGTCGTGCGACGAGATGGGCAAGGAGTCTGCTGGTCGTTCCAACGGCGGCGGCAAGGGGTGTCATGACGGCGGCTGCGGCGACGGTCGTAACTGCAACCGCGGGCGATTGAGCCCCGACAGCTAGGCCGACTGTGACACCGACTATCGGCACGGCCAGCATGACGACCAGTCGGGCACACACGAATCCTAAGAGTCCGAGGGCAGCTGTCCGCGAACGAACGGTCGTCAGAAGCAACTCGGGACGCAACTGCTCGAATCGAAGGTGAGCGTACTGTGAACTGCGCCACACCATCCAGGCGAATCCGATGCTCACGAGGAGACCCAGCCGGTCGTACGGGAGGGGCTGGCCCGACGCAAGTCCGCGTCCGAGCTGGTGAGCGAGCCACCCGAGTCCGACGGCCCCGGCAACGAGTGCGACGGCCGTGACGGAGCGCTCGGTTACGGGGTGTCCGAATTCACGCCGGTGGCGTGTCCACTCCGCACGTGCGATGGTCGCTCCCAGCTGAACTGTTCTCGGAACGTGCATATTGCGTCGTGGAGCGTCTCGATGGACGTGGGAACACCAACCTGGCCGTCCGCATAGGGTCGGTTGTAAGTCATTTCCGGATCGACCGCACAACGGCGTGCGGTCGTCCCGGTACACAGTTCCAACCGACCCTATCAGTTGTCGTGACCCGAAATCCCTGCCGTCGATAGTCCCGTCCTCCGTGTGCAGTCGAGACAGCCCTGGACGATCCCGTCGTTCGTTCCGAAGACTCGCAGGAAGTCCTTCGAGACGAACGCGCCACACTGATCACACGTGGCCATCTATTTACTCCTCCTGTTGGGGCTCATATGCGCACAGTGTCGGGGGAGAAAACTAAAACGTGGGTCGGTGTTTCACACCCGGCAACACTCGCGAACCTGATACTGTCGGCTGTGACTCGGTGGAGATATTCGACACCCCGGGGTGGCGAATTCCTCCACGAACTTACAGCCGACAGTATGAAAGAGACGAGGACAGTCGACATCAGTACGACAGTTTGTGTCTGTCTCCCGTTGGTTGCCAAGTTGAGAACGATCTGCCCCATAGTACTAATTGCGCCCGCAACAGTAATAGAACCGTTCGCATGAACGAGAGCCGCGGGGGGGCTGAGCCCGGACTGCTGGTGGCAACGGAGGACCAGTCGTTCGGCAGTGCGGTTGTTGATGCGGTGGAGGGAACCGGGGTGGCGGTGAGCGCAGAACACGTCGAACCAGTTACCGGGGATCTGACACGGCGCGATACCGAGAGCGTCGAGGGGGCTATCGTCGACGGCCAGATGGCCGAGGCGACAACGGTCGTCGAGCGCCTTTCCGAGGAGGCGGATCTCCCGGTCGTCGCTCTATGCGAGTCGGCCGGGGACGACGACACGGTCGCCCGCGCTATCGAGGCGGGGGCGACGGATGTCTTTCCACGGACGACGACGAACGCGCAGTACGAACTCATCATCGAACGATTCGTCGCCGACGACGCCTCGAAGAGCACTCGACCGCCGGCAGACGAGGAGACCAGCTACAGGCAGGCATACGAGGCACTGTTCGAGAAAATTTCCGAGGGGCTGGTCGTCCACGACCCGGAAACCGGAGCAATCGTCGACGTGAACGAGCAGTTCTGCGAGATGAACGGTTACGACTGTTCGGAGTTGCTCGGTGAGCCGATCGGTATCGTGATGACTGCGGAAGGAGCCTACCGACCAGAGGCGGCCGAGGAGATGATCCAGCGAGCGCGTACCGAAGGGCCACAGCGCTTCGAGTGGCGCAACCAACGCCGGGACGGCGAGATCTTCCCGGTCGAAGTCGATCTGACGGTGATCGAACTGGGCGGTAGGGAGCGAGTTCTTGCAAGCGTTCAGGACATCACCGAGCGCAAGCGCCGCGAGCAGGAGTACGAGCAGATCTTCAATAGCGTCCAGGACGCCATCGCCGTCATCGACCTCGACACCTACGAGATGGTCGATGTCAACGACGCGTTTTGCGAACTGGTCGGGTATGACCGGGAGACGGTTCTCGATCTCGGGATGGCGGGTGTCAGTGCCGGAGAGGAGGGGTACACACGGGATCGTGCGGAGAAGATCATCGATGACGTGAGCGAGACGGGAGAAATGGGACCGTTCGAGTGGACACTCGAGACAAGAGACGGAGACCACCGGGTGGCGGAAGTCATCGGAACGACCGCGGAGATCGGTGGCGAGGTGCGGTACATCTCGATCAATCGGGACGTCACCGAACGTCGGCGTCGCGAGCAGGAGTACGAACAGATCTTCAACGGGGTGAACGACAGCATCACCATCCACGACCCCGAGACGGGTGAGCTACTCGAGGTCAACGATGCGCTCTGTGACCTTCTGGGGCATGACCGCGAGGAAATCATCGAGAGCAGCGTCATGGAGTACACCCCGAGCGGGCAGGGCTACACGGTCGAGGAAGCCAAGGAGTTCATCCGGGAGGTGGTCGAGACGGGTGAACCCAAACGGACCGAGTGGGCCGTCGAGACGGCCGACGGCGAGATCCGGCAACTCGAGGTGACGGGCACGACCGTGGAGATCGGTGGCGACCTCCGCTACGTCGCTATCGACCGCGACATCACCGAGCGCAAGCGCCGCGAGCAGGAGTTCGAGCAGATCTTCAACGGAGTCAACGATGGGATCACGATCCACGACCCCGATACCGGTGAGATACTCGACGCCAACGAAACGTACCTCGATATCTTCGGACACGAGGATGTCGAAACGCTTCGGGAGCGCGGGATCGGGGGGCTCAGCGTTACTGAAGAGGGGTATACCGAGGAGCGGGCACGAGCCCTCATCAACGATGTCGCGGTAAGCGAGGAGCCGAGAACCGTCGAGTGGCAAATCGAAACGGCAGATGGCGAGCAGCGGTGGTTCGAATCGACGGTGGCACCTGCGGAGATTGCCGGTGAAAAACGGGTACTCGCCATTCAACGGGACGTTACAGAACGGAAGCGCCGTCAACGGGAGTTCGAACAGATCTTCAACGGCGTCCAGGACGCAATTGTCGTTCTGGACCCGGACACGGTCGAGATTCTCGACGCCAACGAGGCGTTTCTGG
>JBDGQL010000097.1:0-11504 GCA_042219105.1 Karumarchaeum halophilus (SeqCode)
GGCGTCCTGGTCGCGAACATGACCTCGATGGACGACCGGCAGACGACGGCCTACGACGATGACGACTTCACCTACGGCCAGGGGATGTACCTCCACCGGTCGGCCGAATGGCAACTCAAGAAGACCGACTACCTCTCGAAGTACATCGACGACGCGGTCGAGTTCAGTCACAATGGAACGCCGTACATGTACTTCCCGAAGACAGGCCACGAGTGGAAGCTGTTCCCGTTCCCACACACCGTCCCCAAGTGGGACGGCGGCGCGCTCGTACACCCTGACGGCGAGATAGAGCACCTCTCGCCCGAGGAGGCACAGGAAAACGAGATTCTCGACGGCCAGCGACTGTATCCGATCACGCTGACGCAGGCCGAGGTCGGCTCGCTGGGATATCGTGAGGGCATCATCAACCAGTTGCCGGTCGTCGGCTCCCACGAGAACGAGGTCGAGGTGGCGGGCCTGCCACCGGGCGCCGACAACGAGCAGCCGTTCGTGATCGATCTCAAGGGCGAGCAGATGTCGTACGTGACGGCCATGGAACCGTTCGGCCAGGACACGCGTGGTCTCGACGAGGTGTGGTTCGCCAACGCCGAGACGGGGGAGTACACCTTCTTCAGCACCGACAGAGAGACGCTGACGGGACCGGAGCGCGCGATGGGGATCGCCCGCTCGGCCGATTCACAGACAAACTGGGGTGAGAACTTCGTCGTCACCGAACCAGTCCCGGTGACGGTCGACGGCGGCCTCTGGTGGCAGATCAAGGTGTCACCGACCGACTTCACCGACGTCACCAGAAACGTCTTCGTCAACGCCGACACGGGCGAAGCGGTCGAGATCGGCGATAACCGTGGCGTCCGGGAGTTCATCGCCGGCAACACCACCGTCGCCGACCCCGTCGACGGAAGCGATCCGACGACGGAACCGTCGGACGACCCGAACGTCGCCTACGAAATCATCGTGAGAGCCGAGAACGGAACGGTCATCGAACGCATCCCGGTCGAGGAGGGTCAGAATGCGCAGATCCGCCCGTCGAACACCACCTCGACCAACGGGACCGACTCCGGGAACTGATCCCGACTCTCGTGTTGTATACACCCGGACGTGATTTGTTTAACCTGCGTCGTCACAAATCTGGAGCATCACGAGTCGAATGTACTAATCTGGTGTCGTGGCAGTTAACAGAGTCACGTCCGGGTGTATATACTGTCGGACAGAGACAGTGATAATCGAACCCCCAGGACGGGGGGCCTTCGAATTATCAATACTTCTGTCCGACAGTATAGGACAGTCCGTATCGTACTGTCTGTTGTGTCTGTTTGCTGGCGCGATCGCGTGCTGTACCGCAATCGACACGGAAAAGACTCCCAACAGACGTTAGCTGTACAGCGTGGAAGCCGGCGAGTCAAATATCTCCAATCTCCATCTTCAACGCCGCCGCTGTGCGACGTTCTCCTCCGCCGTATCGCGGCTTACGACCTCGTACATCAGCGCTCGCTCTCCAAGAGACGATGTCGTCGACGCTCCAGCGTCCGGACTCGCCGATTCCCGGACCCCGTCATCCTTGGGACGCAGTACCCGGCCCAGACGCTGGACGAACTCCCGCTCGCTGCCCGACCCCGACAGGACGACGGCGACGTTCGCGTCGGGGACGTCGACGCCTTCATCCAGAACGTTCGAGGTGACGATCCGGGAGTAAGTCCCCTCACGGAAGTTCTCCAGTAGCCGCCGGCGCTCCTCGGACCCTGTCTGGTGGGTGATCGCGGGGATGAGAAAGCGCTCCGCGATCCGGTAGACGAGGTCGTTGTGGGCGGTGAAGACGATGATCCGATCCTCGCGGTGGCGATCGAGGATGTCCGCGAGCGCCTCTAGCTTCGCGTCGGCATTAAAAACGATCTCGCGGGCGCGCTGTTTGGCGAGCAAGGCCTCTCGTGCCGCGGGGTCGTTCCCGGATCGCATCACGAGCTTCCGGTAATCCTGCCCGGAGCGCATGTCGATGCTAGAGCGTGCGAGGTAGTTCGTGAACGTCTCCTGGCAGTCCGCGTACTCCCGGCGCTCCTCGGGCGTGAGGTCGACCTCGATTCGCTTGACGTCGTACGGTGCGAGGTGCTCGCCCGCGAGGTCCTCGGGATCGAGGCGATAGACCACCGGCCCCACCAGTTCGACGACGACCTCGTGGGCGCCGTCGGGACGCTCGAACGTCGCGGTGAGTCCCATCCGGGCGGGCGCAGCCAGCAGCCGGGCGATCTCGCGGTAGCGCTCGCCACCCAGGTGGTGGATTTCATCGAAGACGGCCAGACCGAAGCGATCCCCCAGATCCTCCGCCCGGATCATCGCGGAGTCGTAGGTCGCGATCGTGAGAGCTTCGATCTCCTGTGTGCCGCCGCCGAGTTGCCCCACGGGAACCCCGAACTCCGACCGCAGTTCCTCGCGCCACTGGAGGAGGAGGTCGATCGTCGGGACGACCACGAGCGCGGGCGTCCCCAGACGCTCCATCGCCTTCAGCCCGATCACCGTCTTGCCGCTCCCGGTCGGGAGTTCGAGCGTTCCCCGCCGGTCGGCGTCCGCCCAGGCAGCCAGGGCCTCGTGCTGGTAGTCTCGGAGTTCGTATGCCGAGGCGAGATCGAGATCGGGGAGATCCAACACTCGGTCGTCGACATCGATATCCCGGTCCGCGAGCGTCTCCCGAAGCTTCGCGTACCGGAACGCCGGCGCACGTCCCGTCTTCGAGCGGGGGTCCCACTCGACGCCGGGGAGGGCGTCCACGTCCGGGCCGCCGGGGTCGTCCCCGGCGTCGATCCGGATCGTGCCGTTCTCGTAGCGAAGCGCCTGTGTCACGATCCGGCGTTCGCCCGCTAGGGGCTTATACTGTCGGACAGAAGGATTGATGATCGAACTCCCGTCCCGGACTGAGAAGGTTCAAAACCCTCGACGGCCAGATTCAGGTATGGACGCCCACGATCTGCTCACGCGCAACGCCGTCGAAGCAGTCACCGACGAGGAGGTGCGGGAACTCGCCTCCAATCCCGAGGGTGCGCGCGCCTACGTGGGCTACGAACCCTCCGGCCGACTCCATCTGGGGCACATGCTCACCGCGAACAAGCTGATCGATCTTCAAGAGGCCGGCATGGAGGTCGTCGTTCTCTTGGCAGACGTGCACGCATACCTCAACGGGAAGGGGTCCTTCGAAGAGATCGAAGCTACCGCGGAGGCCATGCGCGAGCAGTTCATCGCCTACGGACTCGATCCCGACGGTACGGAGTTCGTGTACGGCTCCACGTTCCAGTTCGAGGAGGAGTACCTGCTGGACCTGCACGAGATGGCGCTGTCGACGACGCTCAACCGCGCCCAGCGCGCCATGGCCGAACTCCAGAGCGATGAGACGGCAAAGGTGAGCCACGTCGTCTACCCCCTGATGCAGGCGCTCGACATCGAGTACCTCGATCTGGATCTCGCAGTGGGTGGTCTCGATCAGCGGAAGGTTCATATGCTCGCCCGCGAGGAACTCCCCGAACTCGGCTATGAGGCCCGTCCGGCGATCCACACGCCGATTCTCGCCGACATCGAGACCGGCGTCGGGAAGATGGCGAACACCGGGGGACCCACCATCTCGCTGGCCGATACCCGGGAGGATCTCGCGGAGAAAATCAACGACGCCTTCTGTCCCCCGACACGCGAACCCGACCCTGACGACGACGGTACCGAGCGCGAGAACCCCGTGCTCCAGCTGTTCCAGTTCCACGTCTTTCCGCGCTTCGACGCCGTCACCGTCGAGCGACCCGAAAAGTACGGCGGCGACGTGACCTACGGGGACTACGAGACACTCGCGGCGGCGATGGAGTCTGGCGAACTCCACCCCATGGACGCAAAGGAGACGCTCGTTGCCTACCTGGACGAACTCATGGCGCCCGCCCGCGACGAACTCCGGTAACGCATATTACTTCGAAGCGTATGGGTGTGGGCATGTTCCAGAATATCTCGGGAAACCCCTACGCCGTCGTCGCGCTCGTCGTGCTTGCATCGATCGCTGCGGGTGCCGTGATGAACTACGTCGTTATCAGCTACCTGCACACGTACACCGACCGCACGAACACCGATTACGACGATATCGTCGTCGATAGCCTCGAAGTGCCGCTGATCACTACGGTGTCGCTGATCGGGTTCTCGATTCTCACGAGCATCCCCGCGGTGACCGAAAGCACGTTTCTCACGGAGGCACAGGTTTCGACGTTCGTCGGCAAGCCCGCCACCTCGATCATCGTGCTGGTCTGGGCGTTCTACCTGAACCGGGTGGTCAACCGGATCGTCAAGAAAATAAACAAGGAGGGGAAGGCATCCGAGGACCACGGGCGCGCCTACGAGTTCGCGCCGGTGTTCTCGAACGTCTGGACGCTTATCGTCTTCACTCTCGCCGGCGCACTGATCCTCGCTCTCTGGGATTACAATATTTCCCCCCTCCTCGGCGCGGCGGGTATCGCGGGCATCGCCCTCGGCGTCGCCGCGAAGGAGACCGTCAGCAACTTTCTGGGCGGGCTGGCGCTGTACATCGACGACACCTACACGATCGGCGACTACCTCGAAACCGACAAAGGTGAGGCAGGGACGGTCGTCGCCGTTGGCATCCGATCGACGAGGTTGCGTACCCGGAACAACGTCGAGATCACCCTGCCCAACTCCAGGCTCAACGCGGAACGTATCGTCAACAGGTCAAACCCGCGCAAAAAGACCCGACTCAGGATAGACGTCGGCGTGGCGTACGGAACAGACATCGATGATCTGGAGGAACTTCTCGTGAACATCGCCGAGGCGGAGGAACTGGTGTTGGCCACCCCGAAGCCGCGGACGTTCTTCGTCGAGTTCGGTGACTCGGCGCTGAACTACACGCTCGTCTGCTGGATCGGGCGCCCCGAGCAGGAACCCCAGGTCAGACACCGGATAAACCGCGAGATTTACAAGGGCTGTCGCGAGCAGGACATCGAGATTCCGTACAACAAACACGACGTGAACCTGTACAGACCCGACGACGGGAACACAGCCGGAGACACGGTCGACACCGCAGACGAGCAACTCCGCGAGACCGATTATACCCCGTGACCCCGGGGATTTTTTTCCTGCCTGCTGCAGTGACGCGTATGGTGGACGGATCCGGCACTGGCCTTGCTGTGCGGAGCACCCGGTCAGGCATATCGCGACGAACGTTTCTTGCGGTGGCCTCGGCCGGCGTCGCCGGTTGTACGGCGCCCTCACACCGGTCCAGTCCACAACCTAACGTGGTCGTCATCTACGTCGACGACATGGGGTGGCTGGATACCGGGTTTCAGGGCAGCGAGTACTACCACACGCCCAACTGTGATGCCCTCTCTCGGAACGGCTTGACGTGCACGAACGGGTACGCGAACGCTCCCAACTCTTCGCCAAGCCGGGCGTGTTTCATGACCGGGCAGTACACGCCCCGCCACGGCGTGTTCACGGTCGGCAGCGCCGAGCGCGGGAACGCCTCTGCGCGGGAACTCGATCCTCCGCCCAATAGCACGGAGCTCTCACCTGACACCGTCACTCTCCCGGAGGTTCTCTCGGAGACGGGCTACGAGACGGCCTTTTTCGGGAAGTGGGATCTCGGCGGCGCTAACACTGACCGCGGTCCCCGCGCGCAGGGGTTCGACCTGAACGTCGGCGGCACCGCGATAGGCCGGCCCCACCAGGGGTACTTTCCACCTTACGGTCTCCCCAACATCGACGGCGAGGACCGGGAGTATCTCACGGACCGGCTGACTGACGAGGCAGTCGCGTTCATCGAAGACGCCGCCGAACCGTTCTTTCTCCAGTTCTCCCACTACAGCGTCCACACGCCGATCCAGGCGCCCGACCAGGACGTCGAGCAGTACCGCGACCGGGAGTGCTGGAACGGGCAGTGCAACGCCGTCTACGGGGGAATGATCGAGGCACTCGACCGGAGCGTCGGGCGCGTGATGGACGCGCTCGATGCACAGGGCATCACCGAGGACACGCTCGTGGTGTTCACCTCTGATAACGGCGGCCTTGGTGACTACGAGGAGGTCGAGTTGTCGTCAGGATACAGCGACATCACCTCACAGGGCCCCTTGCGTGGAGGGAAAGGAACGCTCTATGAGGGCGGAATCCGCGTTCCGACAGTGTTTCACTGGCCGAAAAGGATCGACTCCGGCGAAACGAGTGTGCCGGTGATCGGGTCGGACGTCTTCCCCACGCTCGCGGAACTCGGTGACGCGACTGTACCGGACGATCACCCCGTTGACGGTCGGAGCCTCGTCCCGCTGCTGGGAGATGGGGAGCCGCCAGATCGGGAGGCACTGTACTGGCATTTCCCCGCGTATCTGCAGGCCTCTCCCTCCACCTTCCGGACGCGCCCAGTAGGTGCGATCCGCGCCGGCACCTGGAAACTGCTTGAGTTCTTCGAGGACGACCGCCTGGAGTTGTACGATCTCGCCGACGACCTGGGGGAAGAAAACGACCTGTCGACGGAGCGTCCCGAAAAGCGCGACGACCTCCTCGGGATGATGCGGTCGTGGCGTAATCGCGTCAATGCCCCGATGCCGGTCCCGAGGTAAACGACGCCGACCAGTACCCTTTAGCCGGCGGCTGTCGAACCACAGGTAATGACCGCACAGGCCGTCGAGTCCGACCTCCGGGTCGTCATCGGGCTGGAGGTCCACGTCCAGCTCGAAACCGACACCAAAATCTTCTGTGGCTGCCCGACCGAGCCTGCCGACGAACCGAACGAACACGTCTGTCCCGTCTGTCTCGGCCTCCCGGGGGCGCTTCCGGTCGTCAACGAGGCCGTCGTCGAGAGCGCGGTCCGGATCGGGAAGGCCATCGACGCCGACGTTCCCGAGGAAACCTACTTCGAGCGCAAGAACTACTACTACCCCGACCTGCCGAAGAACTTCCAGCTCTCACAGAAGGCCACCCCGATCTGTCAGGACGGCGAACTCGAGATCGAGGTCGACGGCCAGCGACGGGGGGTCGCGATCCGAGAGGCCCACATCGAGGAAGATCCCGGCAGCCTGGAACACGTCGGCGGCGGGATCGACACCGCCGACTACACGCTCGTCGACTACAACCGCGCCGGCACGCCGCTGATGGAGATAGTCACCGAACCCGACCTCCGGAGCCCCGAAGAGGTGCGGGCATTTCTCGCAAAACTCGAGGAGGTGCTTGCGTACCTCGGGGTGTTCGACGCCGGCCGTGACGGCTCGCTCCGGGTTGACGCCAACGTCTCGCTGATAGAGACCGCCAAAGTGGACGACGCGGGCGAATTCGACGACGACACGCTGGCAGAGGCCAACCGCACCGAGGTGAAGAACATCGGGAGCCACCGCGGCGCGGAGAAGGCGCTGGCCTACGAGGTGACCCGCCAGCGAAACGCCATCCAGCGCGGCCGCGGCGTGGCCCAGGAGACCCGCCACTGGGACGAATCGCGGGGGATCACCGTCTCCATGCGCGCCAAGGAGGCCGAGAAGGACTACCGCTACTTCCGGGAGGCGGACCTGCCGGTGCTGCGCGTTGCGGGCTGGAAAGAACGTGTGTCGATTCCCGAACTTCCCGACGCCCGCCGGGAGCGCTTCCGGGCGGAGTACGGCCTCGGCGAGGAAACCGCCTCGAAGCTCACCTCCCGGAAGGCGGTTGCGGACTTCTACGAGGAGGTCGCCGAGCAGTTCGACCCCGATCTGGCGGCAACCTGGGTCGCCGACGACCTGCTGGGCGAACTCAACTACCGCGACATGGAAATGGGTGACGTCGAGGACAGGTTAGGGGAGTTCCGGCGCCTGATCGAACTCGTCGCAGAGGAAGAGATCACCGAGAAGAACGCCCGCGAGGTCGTCCTCCGGGGGATGCTCGACTCCGGCGACCATCCGGAGACGATCATCGACCGGGAGGACCTGGGCAAGACCGACGAGGACGAGGTCGCCGCCGCAGTCACGGAGGCCATCGAGGAGAATCCCGATGCCGTCGCGGACTACCACGCCGGCGAGGGCGGCGCAATCAACTTCCTGGTCGGGCAGGTGATGCAGAAGACCGGAGGGAGCGCCGACCCGGGCGACGTGAACCAGTTGCTCCGGGACGAACTGGAGGAGGCAGTGTAGGGAAACGTGGCTACCTCCGGCTTTCCAGTTCCGCTTTCAGCTCCTCGTTTTCAGCTTCCAGATCCTCGACGCGGGATTCGAGTCTCGCGATCCGGTCGTCGCCACCCCCGTGGCGGAGTCGCGTTACGAGGTAGGCCAACCCGACAATCACGGCCACGGCGACCAGCAGGGAGATCACGAGCAACAAGAAAAAGAAGGCTATTGTTCCCAGTTCGCCGGGCGTTGGGATCTGGATTGCCGTCATCGTGACTCGGTGTTACACATCACCGTTTAAAAATTGCCGCCGATCCCGAGGTGCAGACAGGATCACTGTGTACGGGGCTGGAGCAGATGTCATAGATCACTCCGTTCGAACCGGCGGTATCCAATCGCCACCGGCACCACGATCCAGCCGATCAGCACGGCGGCCCCGAACCAGGGCTGCATGTAGACGGGCGGGTCGGGCGGAACGGCGCCGGGTACCGGAGAGAGGCCACTCACGAGGTCGCCGGCAACGGGGCCCACAGCGTTACGTAGGGCGATAAAGGGGGCGAACTGGTCGAAGGCGGTCGCCCACTCTGGCATTGCTCCCGGGGACTCGAACCCGTTTGCCGCGTACAGGACGGCGTCGGGGAGGTTCTGCCACGCCGGCAACACGAGGCCGAGATAGCTGACGAACGCGCCGGCCGAAGCGGTCGTGGTGCTTTCCACCGCGGTCGAGATGCCGAGCGCGATGCTGGCGAAGACCGCGCCCACGACGACCAGAATGACGCTCCCGGATCCGATGGCCCCCACGTCCGGCGACGCACCCGAGATGATGCCGACGGGGATCGCCCCGGCGTACGCGCTGGCGACGGCCGCGACGACGACGCTAATTCGGCCGAGGTACGTTCCGGCAACAACGTCGCGACGGGAGAACGGCAGGCCGAGCAACACGGCGAGTTCGCCGCTCTCGCGCTTGCCGACGATGGCGTGCTGGGCGAGCGCGATGCCGGCAAGCGGGACGAGAAAGACCAGAAGCGACGGGAGATCCTCGCCGACGGAGCGACCCGTAACGTAGCCAAAAAATGCCCCAAACAGCCCGAACAGGGCGACCAGAAGGTGTGCCTGCCGGCCCCGAACCGCGTCCATGACGTCCTTCCGGGCGATCCGCAACACTCCCACGTCAGTCACCCCCCGTGTACGCCGCGAACAGATCCTCGAGCGACGCCTCGCTCGTCTCGATGTTTTCGACGGTCAGTCCCGCCTCGTGGCAGGCGCGGACGATCGGGCCTTTCGCGTCGTTCGTGCAACTGGCCCTGATCGTGGATCCATCGTGCGCGACCGAGGCCACTCCGTCGAGAGCTCCGATCCTCTCGAGTAGCGACCCGGGAATCGAATCGAGGGTGACGACGATTTCCCCGGTCGTGCCCGTCGCGTCACGGAGCCCGTCGATCGTATCGACCGCGACCAGGCGTCCGCGGTCGAGGATGCCCACGCGGTCACAGACGGCCTCGACCTGTTCGAGGACGTGACTCGAAAAAAACACCGTCGCGCCCCGGTCGCGTTCCGTGCGGATGATCTCGCGCATCTCCCGAGCGCCGTTCGGATCGAGTCCCGCCGTCGGCTCATCGAGGATCAGCAGGTCCGGGCGGCGGGCGAGGGCCATGCCCAGCATTAGTCGCTGGGCCATCCCCTTGGAGTACGCCGTAACGGGCCTGTCGGCAGCGTGGCTCACGCCGACCCGGTCGAGGATGGCGTCCGGATCCTCCTCGCCGCCCGTGGCCTCTATCGCGAACGCGACGTGTTCCCGCCCGGTCATCCGCCCGAGAGGACCAAAGCCCTCCGGCAACACCCCGGTCCGCTCCCGGATCGCAACCGACTCCTCGCGGGGATCCATCCCGAGGATCCGCGTCTCTCCGTCGGTCGGGCGGGCGTGATCGAGCATGATGTCGATCGTCGTGGACTTGCCGGCCCCGTTCGGACCCAGAAAGCCGAACACCTCGCCGGACTCGACGGACAGATCGAGTCCCTGCAGCGCCGTCACGGTACCGTACCGTTTGGTGACGTCCGTTAATTCGATCGCTGACACAGGATCTATTTCTCACGTATTCCGTAAAAAAATATCGGATGTGAACCGATATCAATCGTCGGACGCGACTGTGGAGTCCTCGGTTGCGGTTTCTTCCGGGGTAATTTCATCACGCACGTCCCGGTCTGCGTCGTACTCGTAGGGGTCGCGGTCTCCCTCCGCGTCGAGGTACGCCTCGTTCATCACCCACTCGCCCTCGTCGTTTTCGATCATGTACTCCCCGTAGTAGGGCACCCTGTTCGCGACGGTCTCCCGGATGGCGGCGTCGATCGCCTCCCGCGAGCAGTCCCCGAGAGACCGGAGGTCGTCGTTGCGATTCAGGCAGCCCTTCAGGTAGCCGTCGTGGGTGACCCGGATCCGGTGGCAGTTCGCACAGAACTCCGCGTTGCCGACGGGGTCGACCACTTCGACCATGCCACGACCGGTTCCGTCGACCCCGCCGGAGGTGTCCGCTCCGTTGCTTTCGATCCAGTACCGCCGCCGGTCGTGCATCTCGCGGTTCTCGATCTCGTCGGCCTGCTCCTCGAGCCAGTCGTGAACGCGTTCGATGTCGATCGCCCATTCGGGGCGCCCGGCGAGTTCGGGCATGTACTCGATGAGCTGGAGCCGGAGGCCGGGATTCGTGGCGACGTGTTCGACCATCTCGGGGACGTACCCAGCGGTGGGTTCGAACACGACCATGTTGAGCTTCACCGGCGCAAGACCGGCATCCAGGGCAGCCTCGACGCCCTCCAGGACACGGTCGTACGCTCCCGACTTCGTCAGCGTGGCGAAATCGTCGGGGTCGAGCGCGTCCTGGGAGACGTTGACACGCTTCAGGCCCGCCTCGACGAGTCCCTCGGCGCGCCCCGGCAGGAAGGTGCCGTTGGTCGTCATCGAGGTTTCCATCGCGTCGGGCGTCCGGCGGACGATCTCCTCCAGATCGTCGCGTAGCATCGGTTCGCCGCCGGTGAACTTCACCGAATCGACCCCGTGTTCGCCCGCGACCTCCAGGATCCGAACCACCTCGTCGGCGGTCAGTTCGTCCTCGCGGGGGGCCATCGGGCCCCGGGTGTCCCCCAGTCCCTCGTTGTGACAGTACACGCAGTCGAAGTTACACCGGTCGGTCAGGGAGACGCGGATCCCCGTCAGTTCCCGCCCGAACCGGTCTTCGAGCATCGGTTTGGTTTGAATCTCAGGGATAATAAAAGCGCCGTGCATATCGCGATGGATCGTACCATCGATACACCCGGACGTGACTCTGTTACGCGCCACGACACCAGATCAATGCGTTCGGCTCGTGATACCCTGGGTTTGTGACGGCACGGCTTAGCTCACCGGCGGTCGTTGAGACGCCC
>JBDGQL010000280.1:0-11435 GCA_042219105.1 Karumarchaeum halophilus (SeqCode)
TCTCAGCATCGCCGTCTTCCGTCCAGATACGTCGATTTTGATTGGCTCGGACGACAAACCCAGTGTCGCTGCTGGTCGATGACCCCAGTCATTTGTTGGGTGTCAGGATGTATTCCAACCGACGAATGCAGCTTGACTCCTTCAATATCAATATCTGAGGAGCCAATGTCACCGAGTCCGTCTTTTGCCGGGTGACGAGGGAAGGTGAGATACGTGGTGTCGGAGACGACCAAGAGCTCGTCTCTGCCACCCATCCGCGACCGCTGTGCTTGCCTGTGAGCAGAGATTACCTCGCTGGGTTCCACACGGTCATTATCACAGAATCGGTATGTAGCCTTTGTGGACGCCCAGTCTTCGCAAGCAGCGGGGATGGACTCGGCAGGTGAACTGCCGAGTTCATCCCCAATCTTCACCAGTCGGTCGTCGAGGCGCTTGTCTCCAAGATCAGCTGAGCGAAACTCGGCCCGACTCCAACCTGATACATCCATGTCATACAACTCTCCGTTATCGTCCAGATCAGGCCGCCAACCCCGCGAATCTCGTCCCATCCTCTCGTCTCAGTTCGTCAGCTTTGGGAATAGAACTTATGGGTAGGAGACAGGCCTGTACCGGTGGACGTATCGTGCCGACCTCACGGAAGAAGTCCAGAAACTACCGAGCGATTGATGATCGAAGGAACGGAAACGCGCCCGGATCAGGCGGGGGCAACGGCGTCGGCGGCGGCGAGAAGTTCCTTGTATCGGTTGCGGATCGTCACCTCGCTCACGTCGGTGACCTTCGACACCTGGCTCTGAGTCACCTTCTCGTTGGTGAGAAGGGCGGCGGCGTAGATCGAGGCCGCCGCGAGGCCAACCGGCGACTTTCCGGAGTGGACGCCGTCCCTTTTCGCGGATTCGAGCAACTCCCGCGCCTGGCGTTCGGCCTCCTCGGAGAGATCCAGGTCGGAGGTGAAACGCGGCAGGTAGCTCACCGGGTCCGCGGGCTGGACCTCCAGGCCGAGCTGGCGGACGATGTACCGGTAGGTGCGGGTGAGCTCCATCTTGTCGACGCGGCTGACCCCCGAGATTTCGTCGAGGCTGCGTGGCGTGCCTGCCTGACGGGCGGCGGCGTACAGCGCGGCAGTGGCGACCCCCTCGATGGAGCGACCGGGAAGGAGGTCGTCGTCGAGCGCACGCCGGTAGATGACGCTGGCGGTCTCGCGGACGTTCTCGGGCAGACCCAGGGCGGAGGCCATGCGGTCGATCTCGCCGAGTGCCTGCTTGAGGTTGCGCTCCTTGGAGTCACGGGTGCGGAAGCGCTCGTTCCAGGTGCGAAGCCGCTGCATCTTCTCGCGCTGGCGCGAGGACAGGGAGTTGCCGTAGGCGTCCTTGTCCTGCCAGCCGATGTTCGTCGACAGCCCCTTGTCGTGCATCATCGTCGTCGTGGGGGCGCCGACGCGGGACTTCTCGTCTTTCTCCTGGGCGTCGAAGGCGCGCCACTCCGGACCAGGGTCGATACCGCCCTCCTCGACGACCAGACCACAGTCTGAACACACCGTCTCTGCGCGCTCCTCGTCGTGGACGAGCTGGCCCTCACACTCGGGGCAGGTCAGATCGTCCTCGTCTCGTACCTCGCTGTCCTCTTCCGTCTCGTTTCTGTAAGTTCGGATCGTTGTGTCGCTCATGGTAGGTTACGGGGACCTCGCCGGGGGTAGTTCAATCGAAGAATCCCGGAACGTTTGTCTCCTACTGACATATAATACCGTAAGCCTTAAAAATGTTTTGGGTGACAGGATGTTAGTCCGTACCACAAATAACCGTCGGGTAACCGTGATGCTCGACCGTGTGGACGGGAGCATCGAGGGGAGTTGCGGCCAGCTCGCTCATAATCAGTCCCAGGTGATCCACGCGAGAAAGCCGAACGCGGCGGTCATCAGCAGGCGGAGGGTCGTCTGGGCCTGCTGTTTGACGCCCTCCATCATCAGCATCGGGTCGATCGCGAGAAAGTACAGCGCGAGTCCGTTCTCCGCGAGCATCAGGACGCCGAACACCAGCAGTCCGAGGGCGTGCTTCGACCGGAACTGCCGGTAGTTCCGTGCCCAGACTGTACAGAGGGCAAGCAGAATAGCGATGTTGATCCCGGCCGCCACCTGGGCGGCGTCGCCCCAGATACTCATTCGTATCGCGTAGATTTTGTCCCGCCTCTGATATAGCTATTCCCGATTCCGACCCCAATCGAACTGGACTGTCGGTCAGTCGAGCCTGTCGATTATGTCCTCGATGGTGTCCCAGTGGTCACGGGCCTGCTGCGTGGGGAGATAGATGGCGCCGTAGTCGTCGCCGCTCTTTTTCAGGACGTTATTGTCCGTGAGAACGTCGAGATGGTGCCGAATGGTTTTGTAGTCCAGATCCAGGTCCTCCGCGAGCTGGTTTGCGTTCCGGGGGCGGTCGTCGAGTGCCTGGAGGATTCGAACCCGGTTCTCTCCACCCCGCGTTCCCGTCAGGACGTGCCAGAGAACCGCCTCCATCAGTTCACCCTGACACGGGGACAGGTTGTAAGCCCACCGGGTAACGGGCAGTTCTCAAACAGTGAACAGATCCCCCTCCGCCGACACCTCGAACACGCCGATGCGCGCCCCGGCATCGAGCCAGGCGTGCCCGTACGCGAAGGCTGCGAGCGCGTTCACCGGGTCGCCGGTCTCCCGGAAGTGTCGGCCGTCCGTCAGGTACGACTGTGCCATCTCGCGGTACTCCTCCGCCGCAACTCGAAGGGGAGTTCCCTCGGGGGCCGCGATAGTCGCCTCCACGAGCGCTTCCGCGAGCAGCGCCTCGTAGCGATCGGTTTTCTCCTCGAGTTCAGCGGGCATACCCGACTCCGGGTCGGCCATGGACCTAACACTATCGGCCCCGCAGTTCCGGCAGTGTTCACTCCCCCACACCCCGTCTGATCCGGCGCTCGGCGTCTTCGAGCGCCGCCTCGCGATCGAAATCCGCGACGATCGATTCGAGTTCTGGGTCGGGCGCGTTCACAAGATCCCGTGCGTGGCGCGTGACGTTCGGCACCGCGCGCACGACGTTGTCCACGATTGGAATCGCCGCGTTGCGGGGCGACCGCGACAGCGGGTTCAGATCGATCACGATCTCGGTTTTCCCCATCTCCGCGAGAGCCTCCGCGCGGTCGCCATCCTCCAGGGGAACGAGCACGACGTCGGCGTCGTGGATGCCGTCCGCATCGACCGTCCCGCGGCCGTGATCGAGGCCCGGGATTCGGGCGTCGGCAGTCAGCCCCTTCACCTCCGGCGCGCCGTGTTCGCGGAGGTGGTCGGCGATGGCCCCGACGCGCTCCTCGGTCCGGTTGAACAGGTTGACTTCGACGTCGGCGTCCACGACCTCGCCGAGTTCGACGGTCTCGTCGGGGACGAGCGCGGCGACGTTGCCGTTCACCGAGAGCACCGGATGCTCCGCGAGCAGGAGCTGTGCGGCGGCGGCACGGGCCGCACGGTCGGCGCTCTCGGTCGTCTCCTCGCCGAGCAGGTAGTCGAAGGCACTTCCCCGTCCCTCCGCGTGCATCCCCTGGAGGTGAGTGATCCCCTTCCGGACGCCCTCCTCGATCCGGTGGCGGGTGAGCAGATCGGTGTACCGGGGGTGATCCTCCGAAATCTCCCCCTCGTCGTCTACCTCCGGTGGGGCGACCTCGTCGCTCATACCTCGGGGTCGGCCGGGCGCGATCAAAAGTGGGCCGGTTCGAGTGTGGACGTGCGGCGGTTCGGGTGTGGCCGCGTCACCGGTCGGCCGCGTCCTCCAGAAGCGTCGCACACCCCGGGTAAATCTGGCAGGCAGTCGCGTCGTATCCCGCATCCGTGAGCCCGGACCCCAGCGCGACGACCGTCCGGCCGAGCATGGCCATCGCCGCCTCGCCGCCCGCCTCGTTGACGTCCTCGATGGTCGTCGCCACTTCGGGCACTAGCAGGTCCGCGTCCCGGGCGAACTCCCGGCCGAGCGCGAGCATCTGGGGGAGGGTCGGGCGCTCGCGAAGGGCGGACAGGGCTTCCTCGCCCGCTTTCGAGAGACGATCGGTCCCCCCGGAAATGACGTCGCTCGTGGAGAGGTCGCCGAAAGAGGCGTACTCGACCGGGGCCGTCTCGGCGATGCCATCGAGGACGCCGTGTTCCGGTGCGCCCGGCTCCAGTCGGATCGGCACTCCCCCACGGGCCTGGGCCACCACGTCGCCGAGTCCGGTTCCCGCTTCCACCTCTCCGGCGTGGGCGGTCCGGATCAGTTCGTTTTCGGTGTATTCACACTCCGCGGCGCGGTTCGCCGCGAGCGCGGTACCCAGCGCCGCCGCTCCGGAGACGCCGAACCCGGCCCCGATCGGGAGTTCGGCGTCGATCCGGACCCGGGCGGTGACGCCCATAGCGTCGAGGACACGCTCGACCGGACGGACCTCGGTCCCCTCTCCATCGAGGGAAATCCGGGTCTCCCCGGCCGGTTCTACGCCGACGGTCACACCCTTCGAGAGGGTGATTCCGGCGCCCCGGGAGCCTGTTTTCAGGGGGTCCTCGCGTCGGTGGACGCTAAAGAACGCCGTCACGTGGCCCGGGACGAACGCACTGGCTTTCTTGCGTCCCGTCACTATCTCGCGGTCCCCGCTCATCGTCAGTGGCTCGCGCCCCCGATCGGTTAACAGTTCGTGACCGGAAGCTCCTGTTATAGGCTGAACAGGCGCAATACCACGCCGTTGCGGAGGAGGATGTCAACAGCGTTCATCACCGGTTCAACTGCCCTTATCAGACGCCGGGAAGTACACGGCGACGATGGCTGACGAAACGGCTGTGGAGGACGGACGTTCTGGACCGTCACGGCGCGGTCGAATCGACGAAGTCCGGGGGTATGCCGAGATTGGACGGCCGGTGAACGCGGCCGCGCTCGCATCCTTCACCCTGGTCGGAGCGTACGTCGGCGGCGGAGATGACGTGGTCTCGACGGCGGCGGCTGCAGCCACCGCGGTGACGCTGCTCGGCGTGTTCGGCGGCTACACGATCAACGATTACGTCGACCGGGACGTCGACCGGATCAACGATCCGGACCGGCCGATCCCGCGGGGTGCAGTCCCCACCTTCGGAGCACTCGTGGCCACTGCCGTGGCGTTCGGGCTGGCCGGCATCGTAGCGGGAGTCGCGTTACCTCCGGCGGCTGGCGTCCTCGTCGCGATCCAGATCGTCGCTCTCCTGGCGTACACGCCGTGGGTGAAGGGATCCTACGGGCTCGGTAACCTCCTGATATCGGCGCTCGTCGGGAGCGCGGCACTCCTGGGCGGGATCGCCGTGGAGCGCGTAGAACCGGTCGTCGTGATGGCCCTGCTCGCGTTCCAGATGCTGTTCGGACTGGAGATTCTCAAAGACATAGAGGACGTTGCCGGCGACGCGGCTGCAGGGTTGTGGACGTTACCGGTCGCCCTCGGCAGACGGCGGGCGATCCACCTGGTTCTGGTCGTCCTGTTCCTGACGGTTCCGCTGAGCCTGATTCCCTACCTCCGTGGCACGTTCGGCCCGGCGTACCTCGGTGTCATTGTCCTCGCACACTTGCTGACGGGCGTAACGATGTGGAAGACCGTGACCGCCCCGGCGGCGACGGCGCTGGCATGGATCAAAGCCGCGATGCTTGTCTGCATGGCCGCCTTCGTTGCCGGGCGGACGTTTTAGCGGGCTGTAAGAGAAGCTCCCACCCTCAAGGAGCGAACCGAAGGTGAGCGAGTAGGGTGGGGATGAATCGCTCGATACGCGTCCAAACACGTTCAATCGATACATTTAACAAACTAAAAATGTAATTTAAATTCAAGTGCCAGCAATCCGGTCATGCCAACCACGACTGCAAACCTGAAACTCCCGACGTGGGAATCCCACGGCTCGCCGTGGGAGGAGGTCAATCCTCTTTTATGCGGCTCCCACCCGGGGGCAGAAACTCCCCGATCAGGTCCGGGCTTGCAACCTTCCGGACGAAGCCGGTGTCACTGAACCGTTCCCTGAACGCGCGGTAGATCCGCTTTGCGGCGTCGGCCTGTGCGAACTCCCCGGGTTCGACCTCGATCGTCGTCTCCGCGCGTTCCGTGATCGCCTCGGGCGGCCCGCCGATCACCTGTGTTCGTGGTTCACACTGGATGCCCACCGCACAGCCCACGGGCGTGTCCTCGAAGTACGTCCGGTCCCCCCGGATGACGAACGACCCCTTCTCGATGTACTCCCCGCTCTCTGGCGTCTTCGACACCTGGTCCGGGGACACCATGTAGGCGTCACCGGCGTACCGCCCGGCTTTCCAGACCGAGGAGTAGGAGACGGCGAACTGCGCCACCTGCCGCAGCGTCGTCTCCGGGAAGTCGATCTCCTCGGCGGGTTCGCTCGGTCCAGTCGCCTTTAGGATCGTCACCGGCGCGCCCGAAGCTTGCGCGTGGAAAAACCGGTCGCCCCGCTCGAGGTACTTTTTTACGAGCGCCTCGTTGTCGTCGGCGTTGCGCCCCCCCAACACGAGGTAGCTATCGGAGGTGTGAAACCACCGGAACCGCTCGTACCATTCCTCGGTCTCCCGGACCGGGATCGACGCCCGGCCGAGCCAGTCGATGTCCTCGTCAGCGTCCTCTCCGTCGTCGCTCTCTTCGCCGTCGCCTTCCGTGCTCGCCTCCCCGTCTCCGGCGTTCCAAGCCTCACGGCGCTCCTCAAGTTCCGCGAGTTCCGAGCGCGTGTTCTCGATGGCCGCCTCCGCACCCGCTTTCTTTTTCTCGATCCGTTTTGCCTCGTTGTACAGCATGTTCGCGTTCCGCTCCACGCCCTCCGCCGGGTCGAGATCGATCGCGTGACCATCGAGTTCGATCGTTACCAGCCCCTCCTCGGGGATCACGCCCGTGACTGCCTCGGCGCCGGAAACGCCCTGCTGGACCGCCTCCGTCAGTCGCTCTTCGATTGCCTCCCAGCCGTGGCCCGCCTCCCGGGCCGACCGGATCGTTTCGAGAATCTCGTCGACCAGATCGTACTCGGCGTAGATGGCCTCCGCCTTCTCGCGCTCGGCCTCCGCTTGCTCCTCGAAGCTCTCGATCGCACCCGCCTGCTGGTCGATGATGCGCTCGCGTTTCGCGATCTCCGCTTCGAACTCCGGGCGGTCCGGCTCACCGTCCCCGGCCTCGCGTTCGACCGCCCGGCGCTCGTGGAAGTAGGCGTCGAGCGCGGCGTTGAACGTGTCGTGGGCCGTCGCCACCAACCCCTCGCGTTCGCGCTCCTGCAGGGGAAACGGCGTCGCGTCGACCGGCTCGTCTGCCCCGTCGGCGTCGCTGGGCTCGCTCCCGTCGCTCGCGCCGGCGGCGTCCCCCACCCCGCCGGCGTCGCCGGTCTCGTGGTACACCCGGGGATCGAACGCGCCGGTTTCGAGGTCCTCCCGGAGCCCGTCGATCGCCTCGTACAGGGCGGCGTAGTCCTCCTCGATGGCGGCGTCGATCGATCTGGTCTTCTCGACGCCGGCGCGGGTACACAGCTCCTCGGCGTACAGTCCGCCGAGGTTGAGCTGGGTCGCCAGCGTCCGCACGAGGTCGGTGTCGGAGTCGTCCATCCGGGCGCGAAACCCCTCCTCCGAGATCGCCAGGGGGTTCACCCGCGAGGCGGGGAACTCGTACTGCGAGCCGGGGGCGACGGTGCGGGACTGTAGCCGAACGACATCGAGACAGTCGATCACTTTGCGGTTGGCATCGAGCACCGCGACGTTGCCGTCGCCGAACAGCTCCGCGACGATGGTCGTGTCCCGGTCCTTGCGCTCGAAGTGAAACTCGAGGATGCGGTCGAACTCGAACTGCTCGACGCCGACGAGATTCGCCCCCGCGATGCGGTTGCGGAGCATCCTCGCGAAGTCCGGCGGTCTGCCGGGTGCATCGGGGACGCGCTCGGGCGCCGAGAGATGTGCCCGCTTTTGCTCGCCGATCTCGATCAGGAGTTCGAGCCGGCCACGATCGAAGTCCCGGAGCTTCAGGCGAACGAGGTCGTCGCCGTAAAGATACGCCTTGTCGAGCACCGCCCCCTCGTAGGCCCCCATCTCGGAGGCGAACGCCGAGAGATCCACGCTCGACAGTTCCCGCTTCGGATCCATGGACTCGATTGCCGACCCGTCCTTTTCACTCCGTCGCTACTTGGGACGATGTCGAGTCATGACCGTCGGATACTAGGGTCGGTTGCAACTGTGTTCGGGTGCGACCGCCCGACTCCGTATGGTCGAACGGGGGTGACGATCGGCGGTAACAAGTGAGAGTAGTCATTATCAGCGCGCGTCGGCAGGCTCGAACCCTTGGCGGACCTCCACGGCGTCCCGGCGGTCCGCGACCGCGCCGTCGGGCTTGGCGACCGGACCGCTCAAAAGCGGGTCGTCAGTACGCTCCATCCACGCTTCGAGGCGTCCGGCCATCGCCTCCCGGACGTCCTCGTGGGCGGGATCCCCGGCCAGGTTCTCCCGCTCGTCCGGGTCGTGGTAGAGGTCGTACAGTGCTTCGCGGGGGCGCTCGCGCTCGAGGTATCCCTGTTCGGTCAGGAACCGCTTCGATGGGCCGTCGTCCGTGTTGGGACCCACCTCACGCGTATACTCATCGTCGAAACGCCGGATGTACTTGTACCGGGCCGTCCGGACACACCGCTTTGGCTCGTATGCGGCGTGGTACGTCACCTCCGAGAACACCTGCTCGCGGACCGAGTCGGCCTCCCCACGGACGAGTGGCATGAGCGAAGGCCCCGCCACCCGGTCGGGGACCGGCACGTCGAGATACTCACAGAACGTCGGAAACAGGTCCATCGTCGAGACCATGGCGTCCTCGGCCTCGCCGGCACGCTGACCCTCCGGAAAGCGGGCGATCAGCGAGACGCCGATCCCGCCGTCCCGGAGGTCACACTTCATACGGGGAAACGGGATGCCGTGGTCGGTGGTGAACACGACGAGCGTCTCTGCCAGGTGACCGCCGTCGGCCAGCCCCTCGACGACCGTGCCCACACACTCATCGACGTACTCCGCGAGCACGTGATACGCGGCCATCTCCTCGCGGACCGGCCCCACGTCGGGGAGCGGATCGGGGGGTGCGACCCGGTCCGGGTCGACCATCTCCTGATCGATCGGCATCGGCTGGTGTGTGTTGAACAGCCCCACCGAGAGAAAAAACGGGTCGGCGTCCCGGCCGCGTTCACGTGCGAACTCCGCGACCGCGGCCGCATTAGCCAGGTCGTTCCGCGTTCGCTGGTGGTCGATCGGGAGTTCCCTGACGGCAGTCGCGTCACCGGACAGCGTGCGGTCGTAGCCCAGCACCTCGCGGGCGGCCTCGTAGTCGTCCATGTTTTCGCGGGACACCTCGTGTTGTTGTCCCGTGAGCACCGTCTCGTAGCCGCGCTCGGAGAGGTACGTCGCGAGGTGGCGGTCGTAGGAGTCCATTTCGAATCCACGGTGTGCGAGGCCGAGCATTCCGTTTTCGTGGGGAGGCTGTCCGGTCATGACCGAGGCGCGACTCGGCGAGCAGGTCGGCCCCGCGCAGTAGGCATTCCGGAAGAGAATCCCGTCGTCGGCGAGCGCGGAGAGGTTCGGGGTGTCGATGTCGTTGCCGTACGGGCCGACGTAGCGCCCGGTGTCGTCGGTGTGGATCATGACGACGTTCGTCATGGGGCTCTCCTGCTGTGCGCCGGTAATAAATCTGCCCGTCTCCGAACAGACGTCGCCGAGGGTCACCGCTACCGGAGTGCTCCGAGGCGGAACTCGAAGGCCGCGACCGGCACCTCCAGGTCGTGACCGACGAGGATTTCCGGATGGACCTCGCCGACGACCCCGGCAACCTCGCCGTCGAGGACGACGTTGGCAGCCCGCCCGTCGATGAACGTCGGATGATCGGTCGGCGGCGTCTCAAGATCGGCCCCAAACCGCCGGGCGATCGCCGACAGGCGCGCCTTCGCGTCCTCGTAGGAGGCCTCGTTGCGCGCCAGAACCGCGGCGACGGTGCGCCACTCCGCGACGTTCGTGTTTTCGCTCTCGTCTTCCCGCATCGCGAGGCCGACCTCCGCGAGATCCTGTGGGTACGCGCGGTGGGTGTTGTTCGAGAGCACGGTGAGAAGCGAGGGCAGAGCCCACGTCCGGACGATTCCGTACTCCGAGGAGTACGGCTCCGTGATGGAGACGGGGTCGCCGCCGCCGACGGTGTCGCCCTCGCTCCACAGTGGGCCATCGAGGTTGCCGGCGTCCGGGGACAGCCCCATTCGCTCGACGTTCGTCGCCTCGCTCGTGAGATGGAAGTTGAGGAGATCCTCGAACCCCAGCCCCACCAGGAGATCGCGGACGACACGTTCGTGGCGGGAGCGCTCGTGGCGCCCCCCCACAGTCGAGACGTCGGGATACCGGGCGACGAGTTCGTTGAATCCGTATGCGCGACCGACGTCGTCGATCAGGTCCAGGGGATGACGCACGTCGACGCGGTAGGGCGGGATCAGCACGTCGTAGACGGTCCCCTCCTCCAATTCCCGATGCTCGGCGTCCAGCCCCGAACGCTCGAACAGGTCGACCGCCTCCTCGACGCCGAGGTCGATCCCGAGGATCGTCTCGATGCGGTCGTGAGCCACGCGCTTCTCGTCGACCGAAAGATCGGGACGGCGGAGGTCCGGCCCCCCATCGGGATACGTAGTACCACCCTCGTAGGCGACGTCCACGGCCTCGACCTGTCCGCCGCGGGCATCGAGCGCGTAGCAGACGACGTTCAACATCCTGTCGATCGTCCACCCGTCGGTGCCGGTCATCTCGATGAGCAGGTCACGGGAGTCGGTGCTCACTTCGGTCCGCCGGCCATTGATCACCGGCGGGAAAGAAAAGAGACCGATGTCGTCGTAGATCGCCGGCATGCGGTCGTACCCCTCGACGAGCGGCGCGTAGTCCTCGCCGATGGGGTGGGACTCGAGCACGCCTGCAGGCGTCATGTCCGTCTCGGAATCGAGCGGGACGAACCGGTCGCCGTCGGGGGCGATCCCGGTGTAGCGGATCGACTTTCCAATGTCCTCGCCGGTGGCCGACGCGCCCTTCAGATACGTCAGGTCGTGGACGCCGATGGCACCCTTCTGTCTCCCGCGGCCCATGGTCGCGTGGAGCTTCTCCTGGAGCTGGATGAGCGACTCCAGCGCCGACTCGTCGAGATCAAGCCCCCGGACGATCGCGCCGGTAACGTATGGGCGCTCCCCGGGGACGTCCCCGCCGACGACGATCGTCCAGTCCGGGTCGTTCACCTTCGGGAGGTACACGCCCCGATCGTCGCCGTACTGGTAGCGCAGCGAGCGGGCGATTCCCTCCACGCTCAGCCTGTCCAATCTATCGGGTTCGAACTCGAACTGCAACTCGCCCTCCGCGGTTTCGCCCTCGAACTCGATGCCCAGCGAGAACAGGTCGGACTTGAGTTCGTCGTCTCCCTTCTCG
>JBDGQL010000074.1:0-11262 GCA_042219105.1 Karumarchaeum halophilus (SeqCode)
CGCCTTCGCTGAGCTTGAACTTGAGGTGTAATATTGTGAAAATTCGACTCTAAATATTATCAGGACTTCTGTCGACCCGTATATGACCCGTTTGCAGCCTTCGAGGAAGGCGACGGACAGTAGATCAGAACGGGGCGCTCGGGCCGCCGCTGTCACGGCCCTCGCTCCCGGAGTCGTCGCTCTCGCCGGGGAAGGAAGGGCTCATGCCGTCGGAACCACCGCCTCCGCCCATGCCGGTGTCGGCGTGGACTTTCTCGATCTCGGGAATCTCCGAGACCATCCGGCTCTTGATTGCCTGGATCGTCATCGGAGAAATGCCACACCCGCTACAGGCGCCCCCGAGCTGGACGGTGACCGACCCCTTCTCGCGGTCGATGTTGCGGATAGCTGCGCTGCCGCCGTGCATCTGTATCTGCGGGAAGTTCCGGCGCAGGAAGTTCTTGATTCGCTCGCGCAGGTCGTCGTCTTCGGTCTGTGTGTCCGCACTCATGCATCCGGGTATGTGATGAGGCATCTTAAGCCCTTGCAAGAACGCAGTCACTCCCCCTCCTCGAGCCCGAACACGTTCCGGATCTCCATCTCGAGGCGATCGACGTACTCCGCGAGGACGGCGTCGAGCTTCTCATCCTCGATCAGCACGTTCCCGAGACGGTCCTGTGGGTTCTCCGGAAGTTCGATGCGGAACGCACCGTCGCCCTCGTAGAATGGTTCGCTCTCGTTGAGGATACCCTGATCGATGGCGTGGACGAGCTCGGAGTCGTAGCGGTCGTTCATGTACTCGAAGGCGTTCCGGTAGGCACGCTGGAGTTCGGTGAGGTAGTGGACGTACTTGTCCTCGAACTTCTCGGGGTCGAACGCTGTCATGCTTTTGGAATCACACCGCGGAGTCAAAAAGCGGTCGGTGGACGTCTGCGATATACTGTCGGCTGTAAGTTCGTGGAGGAATTCGCCACCCCGGGGTGACGAATATCTCCATCGAGTCACAGCCGACAGTATCAGTGTGTTGTCCCACCGTCAGCCTTTTCGACACGCTTTTAGCCGCTTCAGGACTGTGCACATTTAATGGATCGACAGGACTGGTTTTCGCTGGCGGACCGGTTCGGCCCCGCCGCCGGCCTCGCTCTCGTGGTCGGGTTCATGGCCTGGATCCGGTCTCTCGGCAGGGACGACGTGTTCGTCGACGGATCGGTATACTTCACCTCGGGCAACGATCCCTGGTACCACGCCCGGATCGTCCACCTCATCGTCGATCACTTCCCGGCGACACAGCGGTTCGACGCGTGGTCGTACTTTCCATACGGAACGGGACGTCACTCCGGGTTCGGCGGTCTGTTCGACCAGTTGATCGCGCTCGTCGCCTTGCTCGTGGGCGGCGGATCACCCTCGCCCGAACTCGTCGACACGACGATCGCCTACGCGCCGGTGGCCTTTGGCGCGCTCACCGCGATTCCGGCGTACCTGGCCGGCAAGTGGGCGACCGACAGGTGGGGCGGCTTACTCGCTGCGATCGTTCTCTCTCTTCTGGGTGGCCAGTTTCTCTCCCGGACCGTGATCGGAGTCGCCGACCACCAGTCCGCGGAGGCCTTCTTCGGAACGCTCGCTTTCGCCGGGTTCATATACGCGATGCAGACGGGGTACGCCGAGAAGCCGACGGTCGCGGACATCCGGGACCGCAACTGGATCGTTCTCAGACGTCCCGTCGTCGCCTCGTTCATCGGCGGCGTAGCGATCGCGTCCTACATGATGACCTGGCCCCCGGGCGTGGCCTTCGTGTTCACTATCGGCGTGTTCGTTCTTCTGCAGATAGTTCGGGATCACCTGAACGGCCGGCCCACGGAGTATCTCGCGATCACGACGGCGACGACGATGCTGCCCGCGGGCCTGCTGACGCTCGGGTACGCCAAGGAGTACGGTCTCTCCGCGACCAGCTTTTCACTCCTTCAGCCGCTCGTCGTGTTCGGGATCGGGGGTGGGGCGATCGTGCTGTATGGCATCGCGATGTACGTACGTCGCGAAGGGTACGCGCGACGGTACTATCCCGTCGCCGTCGGCGGAACCATCGCCGCCGTCCTCGTCGTGTCGTTTCTGGTCTTTCCGCAGACGGCCGGCCTCTTCGAGAGCCTGTTCACCCGGATGTACAGTTACGGCACCGCGACGAGCCAGACGGCTGGTACCGTCGGAGAGATCCAGCCGGCCGACCTCGATGACGCCTGGCAGGCGTTCGGCCCCGCCTTCTATCTCGCCGCGTACGGGTTCGCCGTTCTCCTCGCCCGCGTTATCAGTCGGAACCGGCCGACGGAACTGCTGCTCGTGCTCTGGAGTTTCAGCGCCGTGTCGGCGTACTTCACGATGATCCGGTTTGGCTACTACGTCGCCGTGAACGTCGCCTTGCTGTCGGCGTTTGCGATCTGGTGGACGGGATCCAGCGCGCTCGAACTCGGCGAGATCGAGGCGCTACGCGACGTCGAAACCTACCAGATCCTCGGAGTCGCCCTCCTGCTCGTGTTAGTCGTCCCGGGGAACGTCGTCGCGTGGGACAACAGCCAGCCCAACTGGGAGACCGCGGAGTTCCTCAGCGGAGCAGACACCGACTGGCAGAAAGAACTCAGGTGGATGCAGGCAAACACCCCGGATCCCAACCTCACATACAACGATCTCATCCCTGCCCCCGACGACGGCGACTTCGATTATCCGCCGGACGCCTACGGCGTGATGTCGTGGTGGGACTACGGCCACTGGATCACGACCACCGCCGAACGTATACCGAACGCCAACCCCTTCCAGCAGGGGCCGCGACCGGCCTCCGCGTACCTGCTCGCACAGTCCGAGGAGCGGGCGAACCTGATCCTCAACGCGCTCCCGTCGGTGAAAAAAGAGAACGCGAACGACATCGGCAAGATGTCGAACGAGGAGTTGCGCGCGATCATCGCGAACCAGTCCGAACAGGAGGCAAGCGAGGACACGCGGTACGTGGTGATCGACGACCAGATGGCCGCGCTCCAGGGTATCAGCCGGCGGAGTTCCGGCAAGTTCGGCCCGATCACGCGGTGGACGGGCCCGGACCTCCGGACGTACACCGCGAATGAGAACCAGTCACTGCGGACGGTCGGTCCGGGTGGCGGATTCAGTACCATCAACGCGACTGCGCGGCTTCCGGGCGTCAGCCAGCGCTACGAGAACACGATGCTCTCCCGGCTCTACTTCGAGGACGCACAGGGGCTACACCACTATCGCCTCGTTCACGAAACCGAGCAGTCGACGATTTTCCTCGGACTCGCACAGTCCAGGCAGGGGGGCTACAGGAACCTCGGGATCAACGCGATGCTGACGGGGCGGATATTCAGACTCCTCCAGCGCCAGGACATCGTCGCATACGACCTCAGACAGGAATCCCGCGTCAAGACCTTCGAGCGCGTGGAGGGCGCACAGCTCACCGGGCAGGTAGATCCCGTCCGCCTGAGCGGCCCGAACGCGACGGTGCTGGCACAGGTGAATCTGCGGACCGAAAGCCGCAACCGGACCTTCACCTACAGAACCAGAACGACGACCGACGAGAACGGCTCCTTTTCAGTGACTGTCCCATACCCGACTGACAACTCCGTCTCACCCGCGGAGGGTGGAACGAACGCGAGCGTGACGGCGACCGGAAACTACACTATCCAGGTCGACCCGATCACGGGTACGATCGGCGGCCGGGAGCGGGTGTTCGGATCGCGCGCGAGTGCCAGCGTCAGCGTCCCGGAGTCGGCTATCTACAACGGCTCGGAGGTCAACGTCGAGTTCGATCCGGGGTACGAACCCGGGTCCATAAACGCCACGCTCGAGGAGAACGTGATCCCGAACGGTTCGACGACGAACCTCAGCGTGACCGCCGGGTTCACCGACAACACGACACGGAACGTTACCGACGCGGCCGAGTTCGAATCCAGCAATCCGAGCGTCGCGACGGTCGACAACGGAACCGTCACCGCCAACGGGACCGGCACTGCCCGGATCGACGTAACCTACGAGGGCGATACGGCATCGGTCTCCCTCACCGTCACGAACGCCTCCGCCGGGAACGGGAATACGGGAAGCGTGAGTACGGATAGACCCCACCCTTTTGACGATTCGCCGGGTGACGCCCCCGTACGCGACTCGCCCATCGAAACCCATATTACTCCCGTTTAGTTACTCATGTATCGAGTAACATGCAAACCACGATCGGGTCCGGGTCGGAACCACCCCCGAGGCGGCGAATATCTCCATCGAGTCGTGACCGACAGTATCAATCCCACGGTTCATGAAGGTACTCGTCACGGGGGGGTGTGGGTACATCGGCAGTGTGCTGGTTCCCCGGCTCCAGGCGCGGGCGGATGTCGGCGCCGTCACGGTGTTCGACTCCCTGTCGTCGGGGTCGCCGCGCAACCTCATGGACGCCCGCGTCGCCGACGGGTTCAGTTTCCGCCAGGGTGACGTCCGCGAGTACGGCGACGTCGAGAGCGCGATGCGGGATGCCGACGCGGTGGTACACCTCGCGGCGATAACCGGTGCCTCGAGCACACACGACAGGGCCGAGGAAACCCGCGCGGTCAACCTGAGGGGTACGGAGAACGTCCTGAAAGCGGCCCGGAAGTTCGACATCGGGACGGTCGTCCTCGCCTCCTCGTGTAACGTGTACGGCCGTGCCGCCAGCACCGACCTCGGCGAGGACACCGACCCCGACCCGATCAACCCCTACGCGGAGACGAAACGCGACGCGGAGCGCCTCCTCGCGGAGTACGCCGCTGACCACGGCATCCGCGGGACCGCGCTCCGCATGAGCACGAACTACGGCTACGCGCCCGGGATGCGGTTCAACCTGGTCGTCAACGGCTTCGTCTTCAGGGCGCTAACGGACCGTCCGCTGACGGTGTACGGCGACGGAAGCAACTGGCGGCCGTTCGTCCACGTCGAGGACGCCGCGAGAGCCTTCGAACGGGCCGTCTGCGAACCGGCGTCGTGGCCCGAACCGGTGTACAACGTCGGGGGAAACGAGGAGAACTACCGGATCAGCGAGATCGCCTCGATCGTCCGGGAGGAGGCCGGTCCCGACGTCGAGATCACGTATCTCGGCGACAAGCATCCGGGGCCGTCCTACCACGTGAACTTCGACCGGGTGGCGACAGCGGGCTTCGAACCGGAGTGGACGCTTCGCGAGGGTATCCGGGACCTGGTCGAACGGTTCGGCGACGCGGCGTCCGATCACTGATAGAGTCGGTTGCAACTGTGTTCGGAGACGACCGCGCGACTGCGTGTGGTCGATCCCGACATGACCTGTAACCAACCCTATAACAGCACACACGACGATGACTACACACGACCCTGCGAACGAACGCGCCGAGGAGGAACCGACCGTCGCGGTCACCGGTGCGGCGGGCTACATCGGGAGCCGCGTCGTCTGGCGACTGCGGGAGAACTACCCCGACTGGAACGTGACCGCGATCGACAACTTCTATCACGGCGATGTCCGCGCCGTCGCCGACGTCACCATCGAGCACGTCGACATCAGGGAGCGCGCGCGACTGGAGTCGGCACTCGAAGGAGCGGACGTCGTTCTCCATCTTGCTGCGGTCAGCGGCGTCGACGACTGCGCCGAGAACCCGGACCTGGCGTATGAGGTGAACGTTCGGGGCACGAACAACGTCGCCTGGTTCTGCCGCAAACACGGCTGTGGGCTGGTGTTTCCTACCTCGATGGGGATCCTCGGCGATCCGGAGACGTTCCCCATCACCGCCGATCATCCCGTAGACCCGATGAACTGGTACGGCCGGACGAAGGTACTCGGCAAACGCGCGATCGAGACGTTCGCCGACGGCGCGTTCCCGGCGATCTGTCTCATGAAGTCGAACCTCTACGGCGAGCATACGATCGACGGGACGGACGTGTCGAAGGGCACCGTCATCAACTTCTTTATCGACAGAGCGCTCTCGGGGGAGGAACTTACCGTGTACGAACCCGGAACCCAGGCGCGAAACTACGTGCACGTGGACGACGTCGCGGCCGCGTACCCGCGCTGTGTCGAGCGTCTGCTGGAGCGGTCGGAGCGCGAGGAGACGGGCGTCGAGACTTACGAGATCGCAACCGACGAGGATCCGAGCGTCATGACGGTCGCAGAACGGGTGCAGGCGGCCGCAGCAGAGGAGGCCGGCGTTGACGCCGAGATCGAGCTCGTGGAGAACCCGCGGGCAGGCAGTGAAACACTGACCGACGAGTTCGGGGTCACCACCGACCGGACCCGCCGGCAACTGGGCTGGACGCCTGAACACGACATCGAGACCACGATCCGGGAAACCATCCGGAGACTGTCTACGGGTCGACAGAACTGTTGATAGAATTAGCCTCCACCGTATCCGGCGAATATCTATCAGGACTTCTGTCGACCCGTATCCCGATAAGGACGGGTACGATCGTGAAGAGACCCGTCACTCCCCTTCGGCGCGTCGCTCCGAGAGATGCGTCCAGATCTCGGTACAGCCTGCACCGTCCTTTAGCCCATGGAGGTGTTCGTCCGTATCCTCGCCGGACGCCTCCTCGTCAACCGGTTTACTCATCGATCGAGTAAATGGATCCCGGGCTTATGAAGATTGTGGCATCACTGTCTCTGTCCAACAGTATATCATACTGTCGGCTGTGACTCGATGGAGATATTCGCCACCCCGGAGTGGCGAATTCCTCCACGAACTTACAGCCGACAGTATCAGCCTTCGAGGAGGTCGTCGACTGCCTCGCGGGCGGCGAGGGCGGCCTTCTCGGCGACCGCCTCAGCGTCTTCGGCGTCCGGCGCGTTCAGGTACACGTCTGCGTCGAGCGTGCCGTCCTCGAAGCTGACGGCGATGTCGAGGTCATCGAGATCGGACCGGTCATACCGCGAAAAGACGGTTGTCTCGGCGGCCTCGACGGCCGCTCGAACGACGCGCTCGTCGGTTACCATTACCCGCCGGCGCCCGGACCGCCCGGACCGCCCATGCCGCCGCCCATTCCCTGGAGGAGTTCCTGTAGTTCGCTCTGGAGGTCCTCGAACTGCTCTTGGACGCGGTTTTCCTGTTTTTCGAGCGTCTGGACGCGGATCTCAAGATTGTCGACCCGTTCCTCAAGGTCTTCCTCTGCCGTCTCGTGGTCGGTCTCGATAAGGAGTTCGCCGACCTCCTGGTACATCGTGGCGTCGTCGTCGACGCTGTTGAGCGCCTCGAGGGCGTTCTCGGCGTCGGCCAACTCGGCGTCGGCCTGCTGTTTCTGTGTCGCGACCTGCTGGGCCTTCTCCTGGAGGTCCTGAAGCTCCTCGACTTTCTCCTGGGCTTCCGGGGGTAGTTGTCCCTGCATATCCACAAACAGACGGTCCGTACTCAAAAACCCCCGCATTCGATCTTCGGCATCGAAATCAGGGATGCCGGATACCGGCGCGCTCCCCGATCTCGGTGGTGGTCTCCGCGACGGACAGAAGCGACAGCCAGGTGTTGCTCGCGGCGCGCAGGGCGACTGGATCGGTCGCGTCGACCGTGATCGTCAGATCGGCTCCGTCGCGGTCCAGCCCGGTCCGGGAGCGGTCGTCGTCAATCTCGCCGATCTCCTCGGCGAGGCTGCGCCCGACCGTTCGCGCCCGCTCGGGATCGTCGTACGTGGCGGTCAGCGTCAGGTCGTGTGGAAAAGACACGTGTGAGGAATCGGAAGAACCCACGAGATCCGGGCGCCGGTCGAGGCGTTATACTGTCGGTCACACGTTCATGGAGGAATTCGCCACCCCGGGGTGTCGAATATCTCCATCGAGTCGTGACCGACAGTATTACCCGACCTCGATCGTCTTGACGTCGCCGCTTCGCTCCTTGAGCAGGATGCGGTGTCCACAGTACGGACAGCGCACGCCGCTGTACTCGTCGAGTTCGACGTCGCGCTTGCACCGCGAGCACTTGTAGCTCATTCGTCGTCTTCCTCGGAGAGTGCGGCGGCTAGCGAGCGCTCGGCTGCACGGCCGCCGGGCGTCTCGGGGCGGTAGGCGCCGCCAGCGAACCTGTGGTCACAGCGACTGCACTCCCAGATACCGGTTCCGGTGCGGGAGACGCGCTCCGCGCCACAGTCCGGGCAGGCGTGATCGGCGTTCGTGTCCGCCTCGATCTCGGCGACCCGGCGGCGGGATACGCGCCCGTAACGCGGCCCGAAGCGACCCGCGCTTCCGGTGTCTCGGCCGTCGTTTGACATACGACTCGATAACGTGTTCCCGCTGATAAAGCCTTCGTACCTATACTGTCGGACAGAAGTATTGATAATTCGAAGGCCCCCGTCCTGGGGGTTCGATTATCAATGTCTCTGTCCGACAGTATATCACTGCCCGCAGTCGTCGGTCGCGCGGAGCACGACGGTGTACTGGTCCTCGCCGAAGTCCTGGGGGTCGCCGTACTGGTGGGTCCGGGGACGCAGGCCGACGTGGAGCAACTCGCGCCACGTGGACCGGCGGTCCATCCCCTCGAGGAACCGGGGCTGTCGGCCAAACCGCTTCGCGACCTCGTAGGGGTAGGTGTCCTCCGCCAGCAGATCCCGGTAGAACTGTTCGGTGCGTTCGTTCCCCACCGTTCTCGCTCGTTTGCTCCAGCTGTCCGGGGCCAGCGCGACTATCTCCTCGTGATATGACAGAACGATGTAATCCGGACACCGGCGGTCGATCGTCCCCCGGGGACCGCGAGAGATGTCGATGTCGTGGGGGACGGCAGCCTCCTGTGGATCGCCGAGGTAGGTCTCGACGGTCGTGTTCGGCGTCGCCCGGTCGGCTATGAACTGTGTCGCCTGATCCCGTGGCTGGGACGCGTAGGCGAGGTCTCCACCGATGGCGTAGACGCCGCTCGTGATCAGGAGGACGGCCATGAGCGCGCGCCCCAGGGGGGGTCGCCGGTCGCGAATCCGGAACAGAACCGCGGTGACGAGGACGATCACGAACGGAAACGACAGAAGGAGGTGGTGCATCCGGACGTACGCCCACGGCGACACGAGCGCGAGAAGCGATCCGATCCCGACCGCGGCAAGGCGGACGCCGTCGGCCGCGGGCGAGCGCTCCCGTAGCAGAGTGAGGCTCCCGAGGCTGCTCGCGACGCCCGCAACGAACAGCGGGAGACCGAGGCCATGGAGGTATCCACGGAGGATCCACCACCAGCTCGGCTTCACCCGCCAGCCGTGGGGCGAGTCCTTTCCGCGGGAGCCACGCGAGATCCGATCGGAAAGCGCCTGTGGATCGAACTCCACGAGAACGCTCGGGTAGCTGATCCAGATCACGCCCACGCCGATCCCGACGCCCCCGAGCAGGAACAGAGGGCGAACGTAGCGGTGGTGGATGCGCTCGTGCTCGCGTTTCGCCCGGATGAAAAACGCCACGCCCAGCACGATGACGCTCACGCCCGCGCTCAGTTTCATGCCGATGCCCAGCGCGCCGGCGACACAGCCCCAGTAGTACGTCCGGGTCCGCCCGGACTCCACGTACCGCAACGCGAAGTAGAACGCGAGGAGGGTGAAAAACATCGCCGGCAGGTCCTCGCCGGCCTCGTGGGCGAGCACCAGCACCCCCCAGGTCACCGTGAGAAGCAGCGCCGCGAGACGACCGGCCGCACGATCTCGCATCGTCGTTCCGATCCGGTACATCACGTACACGCTGGCCACGGCGAGGGAGGCGTTCACGAGCCGAACGGGCAGGACGCTCGCGGTCCAGATCCACCCGGGCGTCCGGCGCCACTGCTCCCAGTACCAGACGTCGTTGTCCCACACGAAGCGGTGTCTGCCCATGTCGAGAAACGAGCCGACCTGGTCCGTCGCGAGAACCGCCACCGCGACGGGGACGAGCGCGAACGCGGCGACGTAAAAGGTCGCGCCGTAGTTCCGCCATCCCGTGAACGACTGGCGAAGCGAATCGAGACTCAGCTCCTCGCCGAGATACGCGGCGGTCTCGACCGGATCGACGACGCGCCAGCGCTCGTCGCGGGTCGCAAAGTTGGGGAGCCGGTGCCAGATCCAGAAATACGCGAGAACGGTAGCTAAAAGCAGGATGTAGAGGAGGTACGGATCCGCCCGAAGATCCTCGCGGATCCGCCGGCCGGCCGCCCGAACGGGACGGCCGAGAGCGCCACGCATACGCGTTACCATTCCGAGGCGGTTATAAAAAGACTGCTTCGGGTCAAAGCCGCGTTTCAGCCAGCCGAACTCTTATACGCCGATCACCGCAATCACAGGTATGCCCGATCGTGAACACGGGTCCTCAGACCGGGAGGTCGCGTGTCCACGGTGTGAGGCCCGGACCCGACGGGGGATCATACCCCTGGGCCGCGTGTGCGAGGACTGCTCGCGCCGGGTGTTCATACTGTCGGTCACACGTTCGTGGAGGAGTTCGCCGCCCCGGGGTAGCAAATATCTCCATCGAGTCGTGACCGACAGTATCACTCTTCCGCCGAGCGTGGCTGGGATCCTCCCCCGGGACGCCGGAACGGACCGGCTACTGCTTCGATCGAGCGTGATCGTCCCGCTGTTCGTGTTCGGCGTGCTCGTCGCCGTGACTTGGATGATCGTCGGTGACGGCCTGTCCACGTTCGATCCGGTCGTCGTCGTCGCGGCGTGGGGGACGTTCGTCGTGTGGGGCCTGGCGCCGTCGGGTAATACGAGTCGACCCCGCTGAAAAAGCGCTATTCGATTTCGATCTGCGTCCCGCCGTCGGCGCCCTGCTTTTGCAGCGTGACGGTGAGCACACCGTTTCCGAACGTCGCCGAGACGCCCTCGTCGTTGATCGGCTCGGGCAGGGGAATCGACCGGCTGGCAGACTCGTGACGGCGTTCCCTGCGGATGTACTCACCCTCCTCGGTCTCGGCGTGGGTCTCGTGTTCGGCCTCGATATGGAGCGTTCGGTCGGATATCGTGACCTCGATGTCGTCTTTCTCGTAGCCCGGCAGGTCCGCGGTCACGACGAACTCCCCGTCGCCGTCGCGTACGTCGACGGCGATCGACTCCGTCGCTCCGAAGGGGGCGGCACCGAACTCCTGATCCATCCGCTCGATGAACTCCTCGATCGACTCGAAGGGGTTGTCGGGTTGCATACTTCGATGTACGTGTCCGAGCGGTTTAAATATGTCACACGTAAGACAACGCGACATGATTATCAGCAGTTCTCATCAATCGGGTTTCGTCCGCGAACATCACCACACCCTTACACCCGGACGTGACTCTGTTACGCGCCACGACACCAGATCAATGCGTTCGGCTCGTGATACCCTGGGT
>JBDGQL010000119.1:0-11150 GCA_042219105.1 Karumarchaeum halophilus (SeqCode)
ATCGACATCGACCAGGTGATCGTCGGCCGGACGAACATGCCCGAGTACCGCGACAAGAAGGGCAACGAGAAGATGGAGGCGTTCAACGACAGGACGAAACGGATCGACTTCCCCTACGTGCTGGAGTACGAAGCGGAGGCAGACATCTACCGGAAACTGCTCGCGAACGCCGACGTTCCCGATATCAACGTCGAGCCCCACACCCTCGAGATGTCGGGGCTGTTTGCGGTTCTCACGCGCATCGAGAAACCCGAAGACGAGACGATCGATCTGCTGGGGAAGGCGATCGCCTACAACGACGGCGGCGGCGACGACGTCGACATCCGGAAACTCCGCGAGGCCGCCGAGGAGACGGCCGAGATCGGCGAGGGAATGTCGGGCGTCTCGCCGCGCTTCGTCGGCGACGAGATCGCGGAGGCGATCATGGACTCGATGCACCGCGACCGGTCGTACCTCTCGCCGCTGGCCGCCTTCTCCTACTTCGAGGAGAACCTCGAAAACCACGGCTCGATCCCCGAGGAGGCCTTCGAGGAGTACTACCGGCACCTCGAAACCGTCCGCGAGGAGTACCGCGAGCGCGCCATCGAGGACGTGCGCCACGCCCTGGCCTACGACGTCGAGGAGATCCGCAGCCAGGGTGAGAAGTACATGGACCACGTCATGGCCTACATCGACGGGGCAACCGTCACCGACGACCTCACCGGACAGGAACAGGAGCCCGACGAACAGTTCCTCCGCGCCGTCGAGGAGAAACTCGACATCCCCCAGGACCGCAAGAACGACTTCCGCCAGGAGGTGTCGAACTGGGTGTCCCGTCGGGCCCGCGAGGGCGAACCTTTCGACCCCCAGGACAACGAGCGCCTGCGCCGGGCCCTGGAGCGCAAGCTCTGGGAGGACAAGAAACACAACATCAACTTCTCGGCGCTGGTGTCCCGGGACGAGGCCGACCGCGAGGCCGAAAGCGCCTGGATCGAGGCGCTCGAAGAGCAGGGGTACTCCGAGGGCGGCGCCCGGGAGGTGCTCGAGTTCGCCGGCGCGGCGGTCGCCAAGGACGAACTGGAGGAGTGAGTCGATGGACGGCCAATCGTACCTCCGGGACGCCGACCGCGACCTCGAGGACACATACGAGGAGCCAATCTCGCTCGCGGAGTACGTCGACCGGCTGCTGGAGACGCCGACCATCGGGTCCCACGCCTCGCGGTACCTGCTCTCGGCCATCGAGGCCGCGGGCACCCGGACGGTGATCGAGAAAGGCGAGGAGAAGGAGCGCTACCGCTTTTTCGACGACCCCGAAAACGACGGCGAACACGCGGTGCTCGGCAACACCGACGTGCTCAACGACTTCGTCTCGGATCTGCGGTCGATCGCCGCCGGTCGGGGCAACGACGAGTCGATCATCTGGTTCTCGGGGCCGACGGCGACGGGAAAGTCCGAACTCAAGCGGTGTCTCGTCAACGGCCTCCGGGGGTTCTCGAAGACGCCAGCAGGCAAGCGCTACACCGTCGAGTGGAACCTCACGGAGGGGGGCGAGCGCGGCCTGACCTACGGCGACGCCGCCGCCGACGACAAGGACGACTGGCACCGGAGTCCCGTCCAGGCCAACCCGCTGTCGGTGTTCCCGTCCGAGGTCCGGGACGACATCCTCGATGATCTCGCGGAGCGGCTTGGTGACGACGTTCCGATCAGGCTGGATACCGGACTCGACCCGTTCTCCCGGGAGGCGTACGACGAACTCGCGGAGCGGTACCGCGAACAGGACGTTCCCGAGCTGTTCTCGGCGGTCACCGACCGCCGGCACCTCCGGGTGACCAACTACGTCGTCGACGTCGGCCAGGGGATCGGCGTTCTCCACCCGGAGGACGTCGGCGGTCCGAAGGAACGTCTCGTCGGCGCCTGGATGCCCGAGATGCTGCGCGAACTCGACTCTCGTGGCCGGAAGAACCCACAGGCGTTCTCCTACGATGGCGTGCTCTCGCAGGGCAACGCCGGGATCACGGTCATCGAGGACGCCGCCCAGCACGCGGATCTGCTCGGGAAGCTGTTGAACGTCTCCGACGAGGGCCGTGTCAAGCTCGACAAGGCAATCGGGATGGATATCGACACCCAGCTGATCGTCATCTCGAACCCCGACCTGGACGCACAGCTCGACCAGGGCGCCGAACGCGGCGGGGAGGACCCCCTGAAGGCGCTCAAGCGCCGGCTGACGAAACACGAGGTCGGCTACCTGACCGAACTGGGGCTGGAAGTCGAACTCCTCCGTCGCGAACTCACCGGCGACCGGTCGGTGCGGATCGACGCCGACGCTGGTGGGGAGCCGATAGACGACGAATCGGTCGCCGTCGACGTCCACGAGGCCGACCGGACCGTCCGGCGGGAGTTCGCACCCCACGCCCTCGAGGCGGCCGCGCTGTACGACGTCGTGACTCGCCTGGACTCGGAGGACCTCCCCGACGGACTCGACCTGGTAGAGAAGGCGCTCCTGTTCGACCGGGGGTACGTCGAGGTCGACGGCGAACGCCGCGATGTCGAGGCATTCAGCTTCGATCCGGACGCGTCCGACGGCGACCACGGAATCCCGATGACCTACACCCGTGACGTGCTGGCGGACCTGCTGGGATCGGGGACCGACCGGACCCATCCGGATCTGCCCGTCGGGGACGTCATCATGCCGGCAGACGTCCTCGAGGCGATGGTCGATCGGCTTGGATCGGCACCGGTGTTCGCCAGCGGCGAGCGACGCGAATTCGAAACCCGCGTCACCGCCGTGCGCGAACATGTCTTCGATCGCCAGGAGACCGACGTTCTCGAGGCGATGCTCGCTGAACACCGCCCCGACGAGGAGACTGTCGCGGAGTACGTCGAACACGTGACGGCCTGGACGACCGACGAGCAGGTCGACACCGACCGCGGCCCGATCGATCCGGACCCCCTCACGATGAAGGTGTTCGAGATCGAACACCTCGGCCGGTTCTCGGAGGGCGACTACATCGGGACGGAACCAACCGGAGCGGTCAAGCAGTTCCGCCGCGAGGAGATCACGACCGCCCTGAACCGCCGCGCCTGGGAGCAACGCAGCGAGGGGTTCGAAGCCGGCGAAGTCGATCTCACGGCGGTGCCGGTTCTCCAGGAGGTCTTGGCGGAGAACGACTGGGACGACGTCCGCCGGGCCTTCGAGGATCTGGCTCCTCGCCAGTGGGAGGATCCGCCTTCGGGGACGGAGACCGAGCGCGTCAAGGAGGCGACGCTCTCCCGGATGGCCGACAGGGGGTACTCCCGGGCGTCAGCCGAACTGACGAGCCGGCGGGTCATGCGGGAGATCGCGGAGGAGTGGACATGATCGACCCGAACAAAGGACGTTGCGCGATCCGAACGGCCGGGGTGACCGCGACATGGGGCTGAAGGACGACCTCGAGCGGTTTCGAGCGGTCGGCGAACGCCGCCGCCAGGATCTCGCGGAGTTCATCAGCCAGGGCGACCTCGCACCCAGCGGCCAGGACCGGATCCGCATTCCGATCAAGATTGTCGACCTGCCGGCCTTCGAGTACGACCGCCTCGATCAGGGCGGCGTCGGCCAGGGAGACGCCGACGTCGGCGACCCCGTCGACGCGGCCCCACAGCCCGGCGACGACGAGGAGGGCGATCCCGGCGAGGAGGGCGGCGACCACGGCTACTACGAGATGGATCCCGAGGAGTTCGCCCGCGAACTCGACGAGCGTCTCGGCCTCGACCTGGAGCCGAAGGGAAAGAAGGTCATAGAGGAGATAGAGGGCGAGTTCACCGAGATGGCTCGGTCGGGACCTCGAAGTGCGCTCGACGTCGAGCACTTCTTCCGGGAGGGGCTCAAGCGCAAGCTCGCGACCGACTTCGACGATGAGTACGTCCGGGAGGCCCTCCGCGTGGCGGGGTGGGGGCCCGACAGCGTGTACGAGTGGGCGCGCGCGAAGCATATCCCCGTGTCGAAGGGCTGGATCGAGGACGCCCACGAGGAGGTCGACGACCCCGACCGGTGGGCGACCATCGACGACATGGAGGCGTCGGTCGAGCGCACACCCACGGCCCAGCGGGTTCGACAGGAGGGGCTGCGCCGTCTGCCTTTCCGTCGCGAGGACGAGCGCTACCGTTATCCGGAGGTGATCGAACGCGAGGAGAAGAACGTGGTCGTGGTGAACATTCGCGACGTCTCCGGCTCGATGCGCGAAAAGAAGCGCGAACTCATCGAGCGGACGTTCACGCCCCTGGACTGGTATCTCCAGGGGAAGTACGACAACGCCGCGTTCCGCTACGTCGCCCACGACGCGGAGGCCTGGGAGGTCGACCGCGCCGACTTCTTCGGCATCCGGTCGGGCGGCGGGACGAAGATATCCAGTGCCTACGAACTCGCCGCCGAGTTGCTCGAGGAGTACCCCTGGTCGGAGTGGAACCGCTATGTGTTCGCCGCGGGTGACTCGGAGAACTCCACGAACGACACCGGCGAGCGCGTCATCCCGTTGATGGAGGAGATTCCCGCGAACATGCACGCGTACATCGAGACGCGCCCGGAGGGAAGTGGGGTCAACGCGACCCACGCCGAAGAGCTCCAGGCCCACTTCGGCGACGCCGGAGACATCGCGGTCGCGCGGGTCGCCAGTGCCGGGGACATCATCGACGCCATCTCGGAGATCCTGCACACGGAGGAGAACGAATGACCGGCTATACACCACCATGAGCATCGATCCGACCCGACACGATCGCAAGCGTATCGCCGAAGGACTCCGCGGGCCCGCGAGGAACGCCCGCAAACTCGCCGAGAAGCTCGGCCTCGATCCAGTCGACGTCTCCTACTGGATCGTCACCCACGAGGATATGAACGAGTTGATCGCCTACGACGGGTTCCAGACGCGGTACCCCCACTGGCGCTGGGGAATGAAGTACGAACGCCAGGAGAAACAGTCCCGCCACGGTCTCGGAAAGGCCTTCGAGATCGTCATCAACGACGACCCCGCCCACGCGTACCTCCAAGAGTCCAACTCCCGGGCCGACCAGAAGGCGGTGATCACCCACGTCGAGGCCCACGCGGATTTCTTCGCGAACAACCGCTGGTACGGGCTGTTCAGGGAGAACGTCGACGCTGCGGCCGCCCTGGAGAACCACGCTCGCCGGATCGAAGAGTACATGAACGACCCCGACATCGGCCGCGAGGCGGTCGAGGCGTGGATCGACCACGTCCTGACGATCGAGGACACGATCGACCAGCACGGCGCCTTCGAGGCGGCCACGCCCGGCGACGAAGAGCGCGAACGTGCAGACCCCAGCGACGACTCCCCGGTCGCTGAACTGGATCTCTCCGAGGAGGTCGAACGCGAGGTGTTCGACGAGGAGTGGCTACAGTCCTACCGGGAAGACGAGGCGGAGCCGGAGCCGAGCACGGACGTTCTTGCCTTTCTCCGCCGTCACGGGATGGCCTACGACGAGGAGGAGGAGCGGGCCGTCGAGATGGCGGAGTGGCAACGCGACGTCCTCGACATGTTGCGTGCGGAGGCGTACTACTTCGCCCCACAGAAGATGACGAAGGTGCTTAACGAGGGGTGGGCCTGTGTCGCCTCGGACACGCGTGTGTTCACGAGCGAAGGTCTGATCGAGATGTCCGATGTCGTTGGGGACCACACCCCGGTCTCCGACGGCGAGACGGAACGGGAAGTCTACGACTCGAACATCATTCCGGAGCACGAGACCGTTACTGTGCGGACCCGACGCGGGCTAGAGCTGACCGGTTCGGACAACCATCGGATCCGTCGACCCGACGGGACATGGGTGCGTCTCGACGAACTACAGGAGGGAGACGGGATAGAGATCTCCGGCGGCAACGACATCTGGCCATCGGAGCACGTAGGGATCGACTGGAGCTGCCCGGAACATGTCACACTAGATGACGTCGCAAGCGAAGCAGGTGTTTCGGTTTCGACAGTTCTGCGGTACCGCGAGGTAGGCAGAGCACGGAAAGCCGGGGAAATCGAAACTGCGCTATCCGGATACGAAGGCGAAAGACAGGAACTCGCGCAACGCGAGCGAATCCGCGTCCCAGAACGGGTAACCGAACCGTTCGCTCGGTTCCTCGGGCTTCTCGTCGGGGATGGACACGTCCCATCGAACTCCAGACGTATTGGTTTTACCACTGGATACGAGAAGCATGCCGAGGAGTTCGCGGAACTGGTCTCGGAACTGTTCGGGATCGATCCGAAGGTTAGAAAACAGGGTTCCCGGTGGCGCGTCTACGCCTACTCCGAGGACCTGCGCGAACTCCTGACCGAGGAATTCGGCTTCGAGGTGGGGAAGTCGGCGTCCACGAAGACCATTCCTGAACCGATACTCCGGTCGCCCAAACCAGTCGTCATCGAGTTCATCCGTGCCCTCATGGACGCGGACGGATACGCTGGTGACCAAGGCGTTATTCTCAGTACGAAAAGCGCGGAGCTGAGTCGCTTCGTCCAATTGCTGCTGATGAACTTCGGAATCCTGAGTCGTCGTCGCCAGCAGACTGATGGTTGCTATCACGTCCACGTGACCGGTGAGTCCGCGAAGGCGTTCGCCGACGAAATCGGGTTCGGGTACGAAGAGAAACAGGAACGACTGGAGGAATATCTCGACGATCACCAGTGGTTCGAAAGCGAATCCTGGACCGACGAGATCGTCAAGGTCGAACCCGGAACCGGGGACGTGTACGACATCTCGGTCCGAGACACCCACCGATACGCCGGAGCCGGAGTAATAAACCACAACTCCTACTGGGAGTCCATCATGATGGGCGAGGAGGCGTTTGCCGGCCCCGACGAGTTCCTGGAGTACGCCGACCACCAGGCGAAGGTGCTCGGGTCCGGCGGGCTGAACCCCTACAAGCTGGGCAAGGAGCTGTGGGAACACGTCGAGAACACGACGAACCGCCGGGAAGTGATCGAGAAACTGCTGGCCGTGGAGGGAATCACGCCGGCGAACCTCCACGACAGGGTCGATTTCGACCGCGTCGAGGAGCGGCTCGTCCCGACGCCGCCGCTCGATGCGATCACCGAGGAGACGCTGTCGGATCTCCGGGACCTCGACCCCACAAAGGTGGACGGCGAGGCGCTCCAGCGCGCTCTGGACGGGGAGATCGACGTCTCCCGGCACCCCTGGATGGTGCTGTCATACGAGGGCCTCGCGGAGCGGCACTTCTCGCTGACGAAGCGGCGCAACCGGGGGTATCTCGAACAGATCGGGAGCGACGAACTCGAGGAGATCGACCGCTATCTGTTCGACGACGCCCGCTATGGAACGGTCGAGGAGGCGCTCGCGGACGTCGATTACGCCGCCGGCTGGGACCGGATGCGGGAGATCCGCGCGAGCCACAACGACGTCACCTTTATCGACCGGTACCTCACTCCGGAGTTCGTCCGCGAGCGGGAGTATTTCACCTACGAACACAGCCACGCGGCCGAGGAGTTCCGGGTGTCCAGCACCGACCCGGAGGACGTCAAGCAGAAACTCCTGCTCCAGTTCACGAACTTCGGGAAGCCGACGATCGTGGCAGCAGACGGCAACTACCGCAACCGGAACGAACTGTTGCTCGCCCACCAGTACAACGGGATCATGCTCGATGTCGACCAGGCCAGAAAGGTACTCGAGCGCGTGTTCGAACTCTGGGGGCGGCCGGTCAACCTGAAAACGATCGTCAAGGAACTCGACGAGCGCGAGCGCGAGGTCGCTCGCCGGCGCGGCGAGGAGCCCGAACCGGACGAGAGGGGTCTTCTGATTCGCTACGACGGCGAGACGTTCGAGACGGAGGACCTCGACCCGGAGGAAGTGGCGGACATCGATGCCGGCGACGTGGACTACCGCACGAAGCCCGACGACTGGCTTTGAGCGTTCTCGTAGCGCTCGCCGCCCCCGATAACGTAATCCGCCCTCGACACATACATCCCGGTAGGATGTCCGAGTTCCGGCGTGCGGGCCGGGAGCGAATCAACGTGTTCAGCGTCGGAGACACCTACCTCTTCAAGCACTACGTCTCCGAGGAACTGTTTTCGGAGATCGATCGCTACTACGAGGAGTACGACTACCGGTTTGAGGTGCCGGCCGACCGCTTCGAGTTCGTCCGGGAACGCCTCGAGGACCACGACTACGCCCCGGTCGTGATCGAGGATCCGGAGCCATTCGCGGTGCTCAAGCGCAAGTACACGACCCACCCTGACGCCCTGTTCCGGGACGCCGTCTACCAGCGCGGACTCGGCAAATTCAATTGCTTCGTGATGAAGACCCGAGAAGCCGCCGAGAACGCGGCCGAGGCGGGGGCGATCCCGCTTGCGGAGGCCGACCTGACGCTGTAGCCCTGACGGCTGACGGGACGACGGGAGACCAGTTGACGTGGAGCCAAACACCGTGGATATCGTTATCGTGTCATCGTAGCCCACTGCTCTCGTGGGATCCTGTGTTCGAGCGGGTCTCCCGCAGCGAACCGTTCGATGTCGTCGACTACGGCCGCCCCAAGCGGCGGGCGAATCTGCGAGCCGCCTACGTGGGGCGTCAGCAGAACGTTATCGAAGTCGCGGAGGTCGTGATTTTCGGGAAGCGGTTCCTCGTGGTAGACGTCCAGTACTGCCGAGAGTCGACCGGAGCGCAACTCGGCCAGGAGGGGCCCCTCCTCAACGATCTCCGCGCGGGCTGTGTTAACAAGCAATGCCCCATCGGGTATCGTCGAGAGCCGTTCGGCATCGAGCATCCCCCTCGTTTCGGGGGTGCGCGCGGCGTGAATAGACACGACTTCGGCGTCGAGTGCCGTGTCGAGATCGGTGAACGCCGCGAACGGATAGTCTTCCAGCGCTGACTCGTTCACGTACGGATCGTAGATACGAACGGTCGGCTCGAACGGTACCAGGTGGGCAAGGAGTTTCTTGCCGATGGTCCCGAGGCCGACGAGCCCGACGGTCGCATCGTGTAGACTGTGGATCTCGTGTTCGCTCCGGGTCCACTCCCCGAGATGCATGCTCACATTCAGCCCCGGGATAGCGCGCCGCTGCGCGAGCAACGCGGCGATGGTATGCTCGGCCGTGTAGTCAGCCATGACGTCGTTCGCGCTCACGACCGGAATCCCTGCCTCATAGACGGCCTGGGAGGCGATGTCCGCGACGCTACCGCCCGTGTGCGCCAGTAGTTGCAACTCATCGGCGCCGGAGAGGACGTCCTTCGTCACCTGCGGATTCCCCCAGCCCGTGACCAGCACGTCGACGCCGTCAACCTGTTCGCGGAGTTGTGCCGGTGTGTAGTTCTCGGTCGATCCGTTCCAGGTTACCCTCCCCAGAGACGCGAGCCGGTCGCGGACAGCCGCCGGAAGGAAGTCGGTCCGGAGACCGGTGTCAGGCATCGCTACGTGAACGTGCATACCAGTGTTCCCGAGGCTGCCCCGATAAACCTACCGCGACCTGCTGTCGCCCCGTCCTGGCGTCTTCTTACCGGTACCGACGATCACGGTGCGATTCCCGCCAGGTACTCACGCTCCGCTTCGACGGTGGCCTCGTACTCCGCCGTCGGGTCAACGAACTCCACCTCGAGATACCCGTCGAACCCGGCCGAGTCGAACGCCGACACGATTTCGGGTACGTCGAAGTAGGCTTCCGACAGGGGACACCGCTGGTTTTCCCCTCGCTCACGGGTTGCTTGGAGGTGGACGTTGTTCGAAATCGGAGCCAGTCGCTTCGCTTCCCCCTGGAGTTCGTCATCGTCGAGAAAAAACAGCGGTTGCCAGTTGAGTCCGACCGCGGGCGAATCGACCGCTTCGATCAGACGTCGCGCGCCCTCCTCGCGGTTAGTTAGCGTCCCCTCGTGTTTCTCGACGGTAACGTCCAGTCCCCGACTGCTCGCACGTCGACCGGCGAGAGCCAGATCCTCGACGACCGCGTCCCAGTGTGTGGACTCGTGATCGCCGTACTCCTGATCGCCTGGCCACACGCGGATGAAGTCGGCGCCCAGTGCTGCCCCTGCCTCGAGTTCGGTTTCGAGTTCGTCACGGAAACTCGCGGTCCCGGGACGGAGATACGACCCATACACCGGTATCTCCAGGCCGAGGTCGCTCGCTTTGGTGGCGATTCTCCGACAGGTTTCGAGGTCGGGGTCGTCTTTGTCGTTGGTAACGCCGACGTGTTCCCGTCCCCATATCTCGACGCCGTCGTACCCCGCCTCGGCGGCCAGTATGAGTACGTCTTCGACAGCCCAGTCCTTGTTGGTGATGGTGCAGAGCCCGATGTTCATGACTGAGGAACAGTCGCTCGGTACTTGAAACTGTATCTCTCGCCGGCTGCCCCGATAGGGTCGGTCGCAGGTAATACTGTCAACCAAGTTCGAAGGAGAGAATGAGGTCGTTCTCAATGAGATAGGGGAGGACGTGTTCCTCGCGCCACTCGTACAGCAGGTTCATCAGTTCTTTCTCCAGTTCTGGTGAGGGCGATCCGTCGTGAGATCGGCGCTCAAGAACCTGCCAGGTGGCCTCATCGGGATCGAACGCGAGTGCATAGATCGCACCGTCGAGTATGCAAAGAAATTCGGTGATGAGGTCGTTGTGACGACTCTTGATCGACATGGTAGCGACGGTCGCGTCGGACTCGCCCAACTGCTCGACGGTCTCATTGTTGAGGGGCTGCGATGGAAGCGATTTCACGACCTGTGGTCGAGAGCTGTCGGTCATGCCGTTCCCTTTTATCCAGTATCACGTGATAGATAATTATTCTGTCGGACGGGGAGCCTGTATACTGTCGGACAGAAGTATTGATAATTCGAAGGCCCCCCCGTCCTGGGGGTTCGATTATCAATGTCTCTGTCCGACAGTATATACGGGTCGACAGAACTGTTGATAGAATTAGCGTCCGCCGTACCCGGCGAATATCTATCAGGACTTCTGTCGACCCGTATATCACAGTGCAACGTCAATCGTGATAATGTCTGTTGTAGTCTCTTACCGGTACTCGCCGCCACCGGGGGTGGCGATCACCGGTAAACAGCTACAACAGACATTATACTGTCGGACAGAAGTATTGATAATTCGAAGGCCCCCCCGTCCTGGGGGTTCGATTATCAATGTCTCTGTCCGACAGTATATGACGCCGTCGGGGTCGAACGTGAAATTGACGTGGTCGATAGTAATCCGGAAC
>JBDGQL010000068.1:0-7819 GCA_042219105.1 Karumarchaeum halophilus (SeqCode)
CCACCCCCGGTGGCGGCGAGCACCGGTAAGAGACTACAACAGACATTATCACCGGACGCAGGAGTCAGTGTACATCTGAGGGTACTGACACTCGATACGGTCTGCAAACCCCTGAACCCAATCCCTCTCCAGTCATGTCACTGAGAGTGTGATTTATAGAAATCCAAACTGCGAAGTCAGGGCGCAGGGTTTCGCCACGACCGGGATTTGATGTAGCGCCATACGCTTTACCGGGCCGTCCGCACATCCCGGAACGGACGGGCGAGTCACGGCGGAGTCTATGTTCGTCGACCCGGCGGCCGGAACCTGTGCCCGGTGGCGCGGGTGGCGGTGTGTTTTTGTCCCGCCTCGCGGTACCGGGCGTATGGAGCCGGACCTCGATCGATTCGAGTCGCGCCGTTCGACCGTCTACGCGCCAAACGGGATCGTCGCTACCAGCCAGCCCCTCGCCGCTCGCGCCGGCGCTTCCGTTCTCGAGTCCGGCGGCAACGCCTTCGACGCGGCGGTCGCGACCGCCGCCGCGCTCAACGTCGTCGAACCCACCTCTACCGGCCTGGGCGGAGACGTCTTCGGGTTGTACCGGACCGCCGACGGCGATATCGGCGGGATGCGCTCCTGTGGGGGGGCGCCCGCCGACGCCACCATCGACGCCGTCCGGGAGGCGGTCTCTCGCGAACGCGGGATTGATGCCGAGGCGGTGTCGATGCCACGGACGGGGCCACACACCGTCACCGTCCCCGGAACCGCCCGGGGCTGGGAGGCGACGATCGAGCGGTTCGGCCGCCACTCGCTCGCCGAGGTTCTCGACCCCGCGATCGAGTACGCCCGGGAGGGGTATCCCGTCACCGAGGTCGTCGCCGCACAGTGGGAACACGCCGACGACCTGTTCACCGATGACCACGCTCGGGAGGCGTATCTCCCCGGCGATCGCCCGCCCCACGTCGGCGAGACGGTTTCTCTCCCCCGCCTCGGCGAATCCCTCTCTCTGATCGCCAGGAAGGGGGCCGACGTCGTCTACGAGGGGGAGATCGCGGCGGCAATCGTCGAGGCGGTCCGGGACAAGGGCGGGTTCCTCGCCAGGTCGGATCTGGCGGGCTTCGACCCGGAGTTCGTCGACCCGGTGAGTACGACCTACGGCGGCGCGGAGGTGTACGAACTCCCGCCGAACAACCAGGGCCTCATCGTCCTCGAGGCGCTCAACATCGCCGAAGCGCTGGGCGCAGGTGAATGCGACGACCCGGTAGATCGGGTCCACTATCTCGCGGAGGCAACCAAACGCGCCTTTGTCGACGGCCACCACTACATCACCGACCCGGACTACGAGACGATCCCGGATCTGGTCTCCGAGGCGTATGCCCGCGAGCGAGCGGACGAGATCACGCGCGAGGCGACCGATCCCGACATCGGCGTTCCCGGTTCGAATGCGGAGTTTTCCGACACCGTGCTCCTCGCGGTGGCCGACGATGAGGGCAACGTCGTCTCCTACATCAACTCCCGTTTTGCGGGCTTCGGGAGCGGGCTCGTCGCCGGCGAGACTGGGATCGCGCTCCAGAACCGCGGCGCCTCCTTCTCGCTCGATCCCGATCACCCCAACCGGCTGGAACCGGGAAAACGGCCTTTCCACACACTCATTCCGGCGATCGCAACGCTCGGCGCCGAGGACTGGGCCGCTTTCGGCGTCATGGGCGGGTTCATGCAGCCACAGGGCCACGTCCAGGTGCTCTCGCAGTTGCTCGATCGTGATCGACCGCTCCAGGCGGCGCTCGATGCCCCGCGGTGGCGGTACCTGGAGAGCGGTGAACTCGCCGTCGAGGCGCGGATGGACGACCGTCTCGCGACCAAGCTCGCCCGGCGCGGCCACGACGTCACCGTCCTCCCGCCGGGGCAGTTCGGGGGGGCACAGATCGTCCGCAACGACGGCAGCACGCTCTCCGGTGCGACCGAACCCCGGAAGGATGGCAGCGTCGTCGGTTACTGATAAAGATCGCCGCCACGCTGTGGCACGGGCCGCCAGCTCTCGAAGGCGGGAGGAGCGGCCCGATCCTCGACAGCGATGGGAATCCCACCGGCGACACCGACACACTTGAGGTAACCACCGGCGATGGCTACAAGTCGCCGTCACAGTCCGGCAGCGGCCTACCCATCGATGTCGGCGGACAACCCCAGTGACCGCCGGTAATCAGGGCTCCTGTCGACCCGTATATGGCTCCTGGGATCGAGTAATCTCTCGATGACTGGCCCACTCACGTGGAGATGTTGCTTCGTCGAAGAGAACCCCGACTCCGATGCTAAATTGGGAGCCATTCCCTGCTTCGAAATACGCAAAAACCCTGTCTTCTTTTCGATAGAGGCCCACGCCGCCGCTGTCGTAGAGATAATCATGGTGGAGAGTCCACTCTTCATGAAACGGTTTACGTATCCCATTCAGGCCCCTGTGGGTTCCAAGAACGTAATACCCCTCAAATTCGTCCCGGAGAGTGTCGCCTTCCCCCGCGGCGGAAAAACGTGGGCCCTCTCCAATTCCTTCTGCTGTGACTAGCCAATAGCCGTCAGCCCCCGATTTCGGAACCACTTCAGGCGCCTCTCCGAAGGAGTTCGTATACATCGTCGTCCGCCGCGTTCCCATTTCCGTTAGCGCCGGGCCAGTGACTCGAACGACGCCGTCTGCCCGCTCGTCTTTGGCAACGACGTGGTAGCTCCCACCAGGTGATTTGACGACACCTGGATCTCGTGCGTCTCGGAGGACCACCCCCTCGTCGTTCCACCCCTCGGGCGAGACGGGGATCGAATCGACTGGCGTCCGTTTGAGACGGATATCGTCCTGGCCATCAACACGGTGTGAGTAAAGGACGTTCAGCTCGCCGTCTTCGATGAGTATGCCTGGTGCGTGCCCGGTGAATCCGTTCCCGTCTGTCACACGACCGATCTGTTCGAACGGTCCGGTCGGAGAATTTGCCCGCAGAAGGACGAGTTCCTTGTGACTTGGCGGGAAACGGTATTCATTCCAGACCGCACTGACGACGTACACGGTTCCTCTGTGATGTGCGGCAGCGGGTTCCTTTGGATGGTGTTCGTCAAATCCGACGTCGACAGTCGTTTCGTCAACAACCTTCTCGACCCACTCCCAGTTTTGGAGCCGCACTGCGTTCGACGGATTCGCTCGTATCGGCCGATCAGACATGATGCCTGAAAGCTAACGTTGTTACTTATTCGTTTTGTTGTTGGCAATCGCAAGTCGAGATTTGATAGAAACGAATCGTCATCTATCAGGGATTCTGTCCCCCCGTATACGACCGGTCAGCGATCGTCTCGTGAAAGGCGATCACCAGAGCGGGCACGACAATCATGAAGATGTGTTCCTCGATCGGGATGCCGAACAGATCGATGCCGATCCGGAGGTTGATGTCGAACACGTCGACGTACTGGAGGGTGTACCAGTCCCAAAAGTAGGCGACCGGATACAGCGCGAGGATCGTCCGGGCGGCCCGTCGCAGCGCGCCGGCGCGATACAGGAGGAGGAAGGCGACGGAACCGAAAGCCACCTCGCTTGCGAGGTAGGTGTAGGAACCGAAGACCGCGCCGATGTCGGGAAGCACGACCCACTGTTGGGAAGGCGGGGAGAAAAGCGTGCCGCGGGGGTGGGTCGAGGGGATCATTGTACTGTCGGAGGGAGACATTGATAGTTCGAGGGCCCCCCGTCCTGGGGGTTCGATTATCAATCCTTCTGTCCGATAGTATATGACCAAGCGAGGCATTCAAGACCGTTGGCGATCCAGTTTTCCATATGGACGCGGATATCGTAACTCAGGACTACTCCGAGGTCGACATGGATGATCGGCTGAGCGACGCCCGATCTATTTTCGAGCGGGACAACACTAAGGCGATCGTCGTCACTGAAGACGGGGCCTATGCTGGAGTCCTCACCCAGAAGCGGCTGGTGAGATCGCACATGGAAGACAGGACGAAAGTGTCCGCACTCGCGGAGTCCGCCCCCAGGATCGACCGCCACGACGACGTCCGGGAGGTCGCCCGAATGCTCGTCGAGGGTGGCACCAAGGCCGCCCCCGTGTTCGACGGCGAGAAACTCGTCGGCGTCGTCACCGCCGATAACGTTCTGGAGAGCGTGCTGGAGAGTCTTGATGCCCTCTCAGTTGGAGACATCTACACGACCGACGTCGTCAGCGTCACCGAGGAGGAAGACATCGGAAGCGTTCTCAACCGTCTCCGGGAACACAGCGTCTCCCGGCTCCCGGTCGTCAACGCGAACGGCTACCTCACGGGCGTGGTCACGACGTATGACGTGGTGGATTTCGTCACCCGGAACATGGAGCGGGCCACCCGGGGCGATCGCTCGGGGCAGAACGAACGCATGCTCGATCTGCCCGCCTACGACATCATGACCTCCCCCGTCGAGACGACGTCCCCGGACGCCAGTATGCGCGAGGCCGTCGAACGCATGCTCGAAAACGACTACGGCGGCCTGATCGTCACGCCCGAGGAGGACGACCGCCTGGTCGCCGGCGTCGTCACCAAGACCGACGTTCTCCGGGCGCTCTCGATCCGGGAGGAACACCACCTGGACGTCCAGATCACCAACATCAATCTGCTGGATACGATCTCCCGACAGGAGATCCGGGAGGCAATCGAGGCGGTCGCCTCGAAGTACCGGGAGATGCAGGTCCAGCACGCCCACGTGCGCTTTCACAAACACAAGGAGAAACTCCGGGGGACCCCCCTCATCCAGGCACAGATCCGGCTGCGAACCAACAAGGGCCAGACCGCCGGCTCCGGGGAGGGGTACGGCGCCGAGAACGGCTTCTACGTGGCGCTTGATAAGTTAGAGCGCAACGTCCTCGAACTCAAGGGCATCAACCGCGACGCCGAACAGCGCGGCCAGTTGTTGCGGAAACTGGGCGAACTGTAGCGGGGCGGCTCTTCGACACCGATTTCACTCGGCCGGGAGGGAGATACGTTATGGACATTGCCATCCTCTCGGATACGCACATTCCCGGTCAGGCAGACGCCGTTCCCGACCCCTTCCGTGACCGCGTCCGCGAGGCCGATCGCGTCATCCACGCCGGCGACTTCGGGTCGGTCGACGCCTACGCCGACCTCGCGGGACTTGCCGATGGAGTGACCGCCGTGTACGGGAACGCCGACCCCCGGAACATCGACCTGCCCCCGGTCGCGTCGATCCGCGTCGGGGGCGTGACGTTCGTCGTCGTCCACGGAGTCGTCAACCGCGTCGAGCGCGCCGTGGCCAGTTCGGAGGCGGTCGTCACGGATCGGGAGGGCTGGCTCGACGCCGTCGCCGACGTCACCCGGGCGCGTGCCGGCGAGGACGCGGTCGGGATCGGCGGCCACAGCCACGAGGTCGAGGACGTCGTTCACGACGGCCTCCGGTTACTGAACCCGGGGTCGGCGACCGACGTCGGGCGGGCCGAGGGGGCGACGATGTTGACCGCGACAGTCGAGGAGGGGACCCTCGACGTGACCGTCCACGAGCGCTGATAACGACTGTTTCTACTGTCGGACAGAGACATTGATAATTCGAACGACCCCCTATCCTGGGGGTTCGATTATCAATACTTCTGTCCGATAGTATCGTCTCTCGGCGGTGAGCGCCGCCAACGGGGGTGGCGCTCACTGGTAAACGGTGAGAGCAGTCAGTATGAGCGGATCTCGGCATGCGCAACGTGATACAGACTTTTGGGAACGGGGTCTAATGAACTCATATGTCCGATCGATCCGCATCGTTCCTCGATGGGCTCAGGAGACCCGAGTACACCGGCGAGAACCGGTGTGTCCCGTGCACGATAGTCAACACCCTGATCGCGGTCCTGGGGAGCGCTGTCGTCTCTCTCGGCGCTCCCGCGCTCGGCGTCGCGTCCACCGCCGCGCTTGCCCTCGGGTTCGCCGTTCTGGTCTCCTCCTCACTGCTCATCTACCTCCGGGGGTATCTCGTCCCCGGAACGCCGGAACTCACGAAGCAGTACCTCCCGCGTCAGGTGCTCGCGGTGTTCGGGAAGGATCCAGTCGCGGATCGGACCGGGACCGAGACGGCCGACGGCGAGCACACGGCCGCGTTCGACGAGGAAGCCTTCGCCGAGGCAGTCGAGGAGATCACCGAGCGCCACGAGCGGGCCGTCGATCCCGAAACGTTCCTCGAGGAGGTCGGTGTAATCGCCCACGACGGAGACGACTACCGCCTCGTCGGGAGGTTTGCCGACGCGGTCAAAGACCGGATGGTCACGTACCGCGAGGAGTCGGTCGGGATCGACCTGATCGCGACCCTGTTCGACACGACCGCGGAGGAGGTCGAGGAACTCGACCGGGAGTACCCTGCCTACAGGATCGGGGTCCGGGTCCGCAAGTGGCCCTCCGAAGGCGCGTGGATCGCCGACGTCGCGACCCATGAGGCGCTCGTGGAAACCACCGACAGGTGGCCCGATCTCCCCCTCGAGCAGCGCGTCGACATGCTCGCCTGGCTTCGCGGGCTCCATCCGGCGTGCCCGATGTGTGACGGCGAGATCCGGTTCAGCGACGACGTCATCGAGTCCTGCTGTGGTCGCTTCGAGGTGACGACGATTGCGTGTGCCGACTGTGGCGAGCGACTCCGAGAGTTCGACCCCCGGAAGGTCGGGAACCGCGAGGACCTCAAGGGCATCACCCCGTGAAATCACGTCCAGGTGTATACGGGTCGACAGAACTGTTGATAGAATTAGCCTCCACCGTACCCGGCGTATATATATCAGGACTTCTGTCGACCCGTATATATCCAGGTGCCGCGTCTCACCGGCTCCCGGTGTCCACGCGGGGATCGAGGGCGGTGTAGGACACGTCCTGCACGACGTTTCCGAGCACGCCGACGCCGATCGTCACGATCGTTCCGCCGAGCAACACCGGGAGGTCGCGGGCCTCCACCGCACGGAAGAGGATCAGCCCGAACCCTTCGATCCCGAACAGGACCTCTATCACGAACACCGATAGGACGAGCAGGCCGAGCGCCTCCGTGAACAGCATCGAGAACACGGGAATCGCGGCGTTCCGGAGGACGTGCGCGGCGACGCGCCGGTCGCTGGCCCCCTTCGCACGGACGAGTTTGACGAAGTCGGCCGAGGCGTACTCCACGGCGTGTGCCCGGGTGTAGCTCACGTACCCCCCCAGTAGCGTCGCCGTCGTCAGCGCGATCGGAAGAACGTGGTTGAACAGGCGCGGTGACTCGCCCAGCAGGTCGGTGCCGGCGGCAGCGAGGAACATCCCGCCGACCCAGAACGCCGGCAGCGCGAAGAAGAGATAGGTGGCGCCCCGTCCCGCCGCCACCAGCCGGCTCTCCGGGCGTATCGCCGCGTAGAGGCCGACCAGCAGGCCGAGCGCGACCGCGAGAACGATCGCCGGAAGCACGTACATCGCCGTCCGCGCGGTCGCGTCGGCGATTATCGGAAGCACCGCCTCGCCGGTTTCGAGCGACTCTCCCCAGTTCAGCGTCGCCATGTTCCCCATCCAGTCGAGGTACTGTTGCCAGAGCGGCCGGTCCAGCCCCCGCGAGGCGAGGTACTCCTGGCGGGCCTCTTTGACCGCCGCGTCGTCCGTCTGCGCCCACCTGAGCAGGCCGACCCGCTCGGCCAGCACCCAGTCCTTGGTTGCGGTGAACAACAGGAACACGGTCGTCAGCACGCTCCAGGCGGCGGCCGCGCCGAGCGCGATTCGCCGGGCGAAGATGCGGGCAAGGCTCACCCCCGATCACCGGCTTCTGGAACCGATCCGGGGAACGGTGCGCCGATGGGACGAGCCATACCCGAAATGTGTACAGGTACCA
>JBDGQL010000068.1:7919-11142 GCA_042219105.1 Karumarchaeum halophilus (SeqCode)
CTCGGGGCCGTCTACCTGACGATCGTCGTTCTCGCGGGCGTTCTCGAACCGCTGTACTCCGAGCCGGCGCTGGCGTTCCAGCACGCCTTTCATCCGCCGGTGGGCGTCACGGCGGAGGTTACCGTGTCGGAGTGTCTGGGCCCCGAGGGCGGGAGCATACTCGAGCCAACCTGCCAGGGGACCATGGATCTCCCGCTGGGTGCGAACCAGCGCGGCCACCCGATGGGGTTCCTGCTCGTCGCCGGCGCCCGCATCACCCTCTACGTGCTGTTGTTCACCGGAGCCTTTGTCGTACCCCTCGCCGCCATCGTCGGGGTCGTCGCCGGACTCCGCGGCGGCCGACTCGACGACGCGCTCATGGGGTACGTCGACCTCCAGCTCTGTCTGCCGGCGATCGTCGTGTACATCGTCGCCAACGCCTACTGGCACACCTCCCTGTTCGTGTTGCTGGCCACCTTCGGGCTGCTCAGCTGGGGCGGCATCGCCAGACTCGTCAGAAGCGAGACCCTCCAGCGCCGCGAAGCCGGGCACGTGCGCGTCGCACGCGGGTTCGGCGCCTCGTGGACCTACATCGCGCGCCGGCACATCCTGCCGAACGTCACCAACACGCTCCTTCCGGCGGCCTTCCAGTTGCTCGCCCTGCTCGTTCTCGTCGAGGCCGGCATCGCCTACCTCGGATTCCACGACATACAGCTGTACTCCTGGGGGTCGACGATGAGCGAGGGGCTCAGCGCCGAATACTCGCCGCTCGACATCTGGTGGGTGTCGACGTTCCCGGCAATCGCGCTCGTGTTGACCGTGTTCTCGCTGAAACTCGTCGGGGACGGACTCAGGGACGCGCTCGATCCGCGGGGTGGACGGTGACGCCGCTCCTTTCGGTCGACGGGTTGCGGACCCACGTTGAGACCGGCAACGGGCGGATCAAGGCGGTCGATGGAGTGAGTTTCGGCGTCGACCGCGGGGAGACGGTCTGTCTCGTCGGCGAGTCCGGGAGCGGGAAGAGCGTCACCTGCGAGTCACTGACAGGAATCGTTCCACAGCCGCCGGCGGAGGTCGTCGGCGGCGAGATCACCCTCGACGGGTCGAAACTGACCGACGCCGGCGAAGGAAAACTGCGCGAGATTCGTGGCAACCGGATCGCCCACGTGTTCCAGAACCCCCAGGGATCGCTCGATCCGGTGTACTCGATCGGAAAACAGGTCGTCGAGGCGATCACGGTCCACCGGGACGTCTCCGCCGGCGCCGCCCGCGAGCGTGCGGTCGACCTCCTCCGGGAGGTCGGCATCCCCGACCCGGCCGACCGGATCGACGAGTACCCCCACGAGTTCTCCGGCGGCATGCAACAGCGCGTCGCCCTCGCGATCGCGCTCGCCGCCGATCCGGACCTGCTCGTCGTCGACGAGCCGACCACCTCCCTCGACGTGACCGTCCAGGCGCGACTCATCGAACTCCTCGAAGACGTGGCCGGAGAAGGAACAGGCCTCCTGTGGGTCACCCATGACCTGCGGGTCGTGGCCGCCGTCGCCGACCGCGTGCTCGTGATGTTCGCGGGGACGATCGTCGAGCGCGGGCCAGTCGGGGACGTGTTCGCCACACCGGGCCACCCCTACACGCAGGCACTGTTTGCCAGCTACCGTGGGGCGCCGGGCGACGCCGGATCGCCCGCCCGTGAGGAAGCGCCGGAGGACGGCTGTCGCTTCCGCGACCAGTGTCCACACGCGGTGGAGGCGTGTGCCGGCGGTGACCAACCGCCGTTTCGCCCCGTCGCGGAGCGCGAGAACCACACCGCCGCCTGTGTCTACCACGGTCCCGAGCGCGACGCCGAGACGGTGATGGCCGACGCACGCGGCGTCGCCCGGGAAACTGCGCCCGGCAGAGAGGACGACCCATGACCCACGAACCAGCGTCGCCGTCTCCGGACGACGGCCCGCTCCTCGCCGTGGATGATCTGGAGGTCCACTATCCGGTCACACGGGGGTTTCTCCGCCGTGAGGTCGGACGCGTTCGCGCCGTCGACGGGGTGAGTTTCGAGGTCCGCCGCGGGGAGACGCTCGGCCTGGTCGGGGAGTCGGGATGTGGGAAGACGACGACCGCGCTCGCGGCGCTCGGTCTGGAGGACCCGACCGGTGGCGAGGTGCGTTTCGACGGGCGGCGGGTTACGGAACTGTCAGGCGAGCGTCGCTCGGCCTTTCACAGACGGGCACAGCTCGTCGTTCAGGACCCCAACGACGCGTTCAACCCCCGGATGACCGTCGGGGAGGCCGTCGCCGAACCCCTCGCAGTTCACGGCCTCGACGACGGCGACGAACGCCGGGAGGTCGCCGTCGACCTGCTGGAGCGGGTCGGGCTGTCGTCCGCGGACGCGGACCGGCATCCCCACGAACTCTCCGGCGGCGAAAAGCAGCGCGTCGCCATCGCACGGGCGCTCGTTCTCGATCCCGACCTGATCGTGGCCGACGAGCCGACGAGTGCCCTCGATGGACGCGTGCAGTCGGAAGTGCTCGGACTCCTGGCCGACATCCGCCGGGAGTTCTCGGTCTCGATACTGTTCATCAGCCACGACATCGATCTCATTCGGCGGTTCTGTGACCGCGTCGTGGTAATGTACCTCGGCGAACTCGCGGAGAAGGGACCAATCGACGCCGTCCTCGGTTCCCCGTCTCACCCGTACACGCGGCTGCTCATGGGGTCAGTTCCGAGCCTCGATCCGGGGGCGTCGGAGTTCCCGGAGCCGCTCACCGACACGGTCCCGGATCCGGCCGACCCGCCCACCGGGTGTCGGTTTCACACCCGGTGTCCGGAGCACATCCCACCTGCGGGGACCGATCTCCCGCGGTCATCCTGGCGGTCGGTCGCCGCGTTCCGGTTCGCCGTTCAGGCCGGCGAGCTTCCGGGAGCGATCGACGCCGCCGGCGAGGCAGTCGACGAGGAGCGCGTTCGCGAGGCGTTCGACCTCCCGGCGTCGATCGAGGAGGACGCGGTCGAAACGGGCGTCGCAAAGGCCGTCTCCGCGCTTGCCGACGGTGATCGCGACCGTGCGAGCGACATCCTCGAAGCGGCGATCCCGACCGTCTGCGAACGGGAGTCACCCGCCGACACCAGCGTCGATGGCTGTGCGGTGCGGTGTCACCGCTACGATCCGGCGATCGACGCGGAGCCAACCTCCTGTTGACCTCCTCCTCCGCCTGAAGGCGGAGGAATCCCAAGCGTTGGGATATTAGGG